>MNXL01000130.1 GCA_001871755.1 Anaerolineae bacterium CG2_30_64_16 | reverse complement strand
GTCTGGATTCCCGCTTTCGCGGGAATGATGCAAACCAGTTCTCACAGTCTGGATTCCCGCTTTCGCGGGAATGATGCAAACCAGTTCTCACAGCCTGGATTCCCGCTTTCGCGGGAATGACAGATAAGCGAGGGGGTCCCATGTTACGCAGCTATCGCGGCCGGCTCCTGCTCGCCTTCCTGGCGGTGACGCTGGCCTCGCTGGCCCTCTTTGCCGGCCTGACCGCAGCCCAGGTCGTCCGCTACAGCCGCCAGGCGCGCGCGGAAGAGCTGCGTATGCGCCTCAAGCTGGTGAGCAACTGGCTCGACCCCGGCTCGCCGGCCGGGCAGGAAGCGCTGCACAGCCTGAGCGCCGACCTGAGCGCCGCCCTTCTGGTGATCTACCCCGACGACCGGCCGCGCTTCTACGCATCGGACGGCTACGCGCTCTCGGCCGCCGACATCGCGGAGGCCCGCGCGGTGGCCGCTGACGCCGCGCTGAGCCTGCCCCCGCACGCCAGCGGGGGCAGGCCGGCCACAACCCTCCAGCGTGGGGGGTTAGCCATTGCCGTGCAGCCACTCCCCCTGGCCGATGGCACGACCGCGCTGCTGATCGCCGCGGAGCCGGCCGCGCGGCTGGAGCTGGGCTGGCGCCGGCTGCTCGACGCCCTGGCCTACGCCGCGCTGCTCGGACTGGCCGGTTCGTTGCTGCTGGCGCTGCTCCTCGCCCGCTCGATCAGCCGGCCGGTCAACTGCCTGATCGCCGCGGCCGACCGTGTGACGCAGGGCGTCTACGATGACCCACCGCTGCCGGCCGGCGACGATGAGCTGGGCCGCCTGACGCGCGCGTTCAACGCCATGCGCGAGCAGGTGCGCCAGAGCCAGCAGATCCAGCGCGACTTCCTGGCCGGCGTCTCCCACGATCTCAAGACACCGCTCACCGTCATCCAGGGCTACGCGGCCGCGCTGGCCGACGGCGTGGCGACGGATGAGCCGCCCAGCTCTGCGGGCCAGGAATCGGCGCTGCGCCGCGCGGCCGTGGGCATCCAGCGCGAGGCCGACCGCATGGCCCGGCTCATCGCGGCCCTGCTGGAGCTGGCCCGCCTGGAGACCGGCCTGACGCCGTTTCACCCCCAACCCATCGACCCGACCGCGCTGGCCCGTCGGGCCCTGGCCGACCTGGCGTCGCAGGCAGCCGAAGCTGGTGTGCGCCTCGAAGACGCGCTGCCGGCCAGCCTCCCCGTCGTCGACGCGGACCCCGACCAGCTCGAACGCGTGCTCGCCAACCTGCTCGAAAACGCGGTCCGCTACACGCCGGCCGGCCCTTCGACTGCGCTCAGGACAGGCGCCGCGGTGACCGTGAGTGGCGGCCGCGGCCAGGCCGGTGTTGCCATCTGGGTGGAGGACGCCGGCCCAGGCATCCCCGAGGAGGCCCTGCCCCGCGTCTTCGACCGCTTCTACCAGGCCGATCCCGCGCGCGCGGCCGGCCGGTGGGGCAGCGGCCTGGGGCTGGCGATCGCGCGCGAGATCGTGCTGCGCCACGGCGGCGCGATCACCGCCGAGAACCGCCCCCCACGGGGCGCACGCTTCACCGTCACGCTGCCGGAGTCCTGTCAACAAGTGACAACACCTTTACAAAACTCTTACACCGCCGTCGCGCCCCCATGACATCTCCCAGGTAGGATAGGAGCGACCCTGCGACTTGACCGCAGGGCGAACCGTCAGCAACATTCCAACCCATCACCTTCACGGGAGGCGCACCATGAAAACCTCGATCCTCGTTCGGCTTTTGATCTTCTCGCTGCTCGCGCTCGCGCTGAGTCCATGGCAGGCGCAAGCTGCTGCCCCTGCGGCCCTGTATCTGACGCAATACAGAACCGATCAGCCCGCGGCCGCCATGCCAGCGGTCGACGTTCCGCCGGAGCTGTTCGTAGACGTCAATGATCCCGCGTGCGACGACGCCAATCCCGGCACGGCCGGCCAACCACTGTGCCACATCCAGGCCGCGGCCGACCGCGCAACCCCTGGCGTGACCGTGCAGGTGAAGGCCGGCGTCTATCGTGAAATGGTGCTGGTGCGGCGCTCCGGCACGGCCGGTGCACCGATCCGCTTCGTCGCGGCCGACGAAGCGCGCGTCGTGGTGGATTCGCCCGGCTACGCGTGCTTCGATCTGCAAGGCGTGGAGTACATCAAGATCCACGGCTTCGAGCTGATCGGCGCGTGGGGAGGCGAGCGGACGCCGGTCGCGCACGGCGCCGGCATCCGCGCCTACCCGGCCGATCCCGCCGACTACGGTGTGCGGCGTAGCGTCTTCGCCGACAACGTCATCCACGATAACGACGCCGGCATCTGGCTGGTCTACAGCGACGACAACCTCATCCAGGACAACGTGCTCTACCGCAACGGCGAGGCGCCGATCCGCATCAAACGAGGGCGCCGGAATGAGATCGCCAACAACCTGGCCTTCGATAACGGCACGCGGGAACGCTGGGGCGTCACCTTCTACTGCGCCGAGGGAACCCGCGTCCACCACAACACGATCGTGGAGCGGAGCGGCGGAGCGGTCTACATCTACGAGGGAACCTCCAACCTGGGCGACCCGCCGGCCCAGCCGGGCGATCCTAGCTTTTGCATCCCCAGCAATCACACGGCCGTGTACGACAACATCGGCGTGGTGGCGGGCGACACAGCAGGAGAAAGCGCCAGCCTGGTGATCGGCAGCAGCACCACCACTGACCGCGACCCGCTCCTGGACGCGCTCTACGGCCCGCTGGACAACCGCTACCATCACAACCTGTGGTACAACAAGGCCCATCCGGAAGCGGTCGTAAGCTGGGGCGATCTGTCCGAACGCGACACCTTCCCCCACTACGCGCTGTTGAACCTGGCGGAGTTCGGCCAGCAGGGCGAGGGGTACGGCGCCGGTTCGCTGGCGGCCGACCCGCTGTTCGTGGACCCCGCCGGCTACGACTTCCGGCTGTCCGCGGCCAGCCCGGCCCGCGAGACCGCGTCCGATGGCCGCGACCTGGGGGTGGACTTTACCAGCCTGCCGCCCTTCCCGCGCCGGCCTGACGCGCCGGCCGCCCCTTCCACACCTGGCGCGTCGCCGGCCCCCATCGTGCTGGCCGACCGCGGCAACGGGCTGGAGCTCATCTTCGCGCCGCTGGCCATCTCCCTGACCGTCGGCCACGCGGCCTATCTGCCCGTGGAGGTGCAGGGCTACCGCCGGCCCATCACCGTCACCGCGCAGACACAGATCCACACCTATGTCAATGACCGCACCGCGGCCGAGCCGGGCGCGTCCGCGACTTTCGGCGTCGGGACGCTCGACGAGCCGGCCGCCGAGCTCAAACTGCAAACCCTGCGGATGTACGAGCACCGGCTGGCGCTGACGTTCGAGGCTGGGGAAGGAAATAGGTCGGCGGCCACTTCCCCGATGCGGACCTCCGTCACCGTCCCACTGACGATCACGGTGGCGGTGGCGCCGCACACGCCGCTTTTCGGCCTGGACGCCGCAGGATGGCTCGATCTCCCCTTCACGCCGATCTACGGGCCAGACTGCACGCCGTGCGGCGATCCGCTCACCGAAGACCGCGCGTGCTATCGCCGCGTGGCCGACCAGGGCCGCTGCCGGCCCTGGGACGTGCGCTTCGACGAGGAGCGGGCGGCCGAAACGCTGCACGCGGCCGTGCAGGCGCAAGTTTACGCCAGCCAGGTGACCCGCGATGCGCCCACCGTGCAGGGGCACATCTTCACCGACCCCGGTCGCTTCGTGTGGACGCAGCCCGACTGGCTCTTCGACGTGCTCAAGCCCCAGGTTGGCGGGCACTGGAGTGCAAGCTGGTACGTGCTGCCAGGCGCGCCGTGGATGCAGCACTGCGGCCCGCTCTGCCAAAACCCTGACGGCTCGGCCGGCCTCTATGACCCGGACAACGCCTACCTGATGGGGCAGTATCGCGAGTTCGTGCACGAGCTGAGCCAGCGCTACGCCGGCCAGTTGCGCCACTACGAGCTGGTGAACGAGCCGGCCGCCGAGTTCTGGCTGTGCCCCTGCCTGGCGACCGGCGCGGCGTGCGACGCGACGTACGGGCCGAACCAGCCGGCCTGCGCCTGGCGGTGGGATGAAGCTGCGCAGTCGTGGACGGGCGGACCCGACTCGCAGAACTTCGTGGACGCCTACGGCGACCTGCTCCTCCAGACCGCCGACATCGCTGCGGAGGAGATCGCGCGCGCCGACCCCGACGCGCTGGTCATCACCGGCGCGGTGGACATGGGCAGCAGCCTGCTCAAGACGACCGAGTACATGATCGCGCCCGATCGCGGCGATCTGTTACGGCGCCGGCCCAACGTGGTGATCGGCGTCCACCAGTACCCCTACTTCAACCCCCCGCCCTGGCTGCGGGATGAGCATGGACAGCCCCTCAACTGCTCATACCTGCAACCCGGCCACGACTGGTACTGGCTGCCGGAGGGGTGCGAGACCGCGCCGCCGTTCGATGGCGTCTTCGACGGCCGGCCCGCGCAACTGCTCTGGCGACATCAGGACGAAAACGTTGACCTGTCAGAGACCCTGGCGGAAGCGCGTGACCTGGGCGTGCTCGACCACTTCTACATGTACGACACCGAGCTGCACGCCGGCTGGCACGCCGGGGATGGTGACGGCGATCCGGCCACGCCGGTGACCACCACCCCGGCGCGCGAGGCCATCGCGGGGCTGCGCATCGCGGCCATCGACGCGCATCAGAAGATGATCGGCGCCGAGTTCATCTTCGGCCCGGCCAACCCTGACATCTACAACCTGATGGTGGGCCGATTGGCGGGCGCGACGCCGGTCTACGCGTGGGATGCGCCGATGATCGGCGCGGACTACTCAGGGGTGGTCTATAAGCTGTTCACGCGGCCGGTCCAGGGCGCGGCCGACGATTCCTTGGGCGAGGACATCATCGCCATCTGGAGCAATGCGGCCGAGCCGGTTGCCGTAACCCTCACGCTGGGCGAGGAGAGTGGCGACGCTCCCCTTCCCTCGCAGGGAGGGGGCTGGGGGGTAGGTAGGCGTGTGTCGGGACAATTCAAGGAGGTCGTGCTGACGACGCTCGCCGCGAGCCTGCCGCGGGCCGATCTGCCGGAGCAGCTCTTCCCCACATCCGAACGCCTCGACCGGCCGCCAGAGAGCATCGTGGTCCGACCGCTGCGGGACTTCATCTTCCTGTCGGTCATCAGCGACCGGTCCGGCTTCGGCTGGCTGACCGACATCGCCAGCTCCAGCCCGCAGCGCGTGCACCTGCCCCTCGTCAGCCGCGACGGGCGGTAGTCGCGCCGAACCGGGCATGGTCGGAGACCGGCCAGAGCAAGACAGCGGAAAAAAACACGCCGGGCACCGGCTCTTCTGCCGACGCCCGGCGTGTCTATTACTCGTTACTCGTTGCTCAATAAGTTCCAGAAAAATACTTATCCCAAAACCCCCTGAGATCCCCGGGAAAACCGGCGAGCTTGGGACATTTATTTTTCTGGAACGGCCTCATTTACGGGATGCACAACTTCTGCCCCACGTAGATCATGTTGGCGTTGGTGATGCCGTTGACTGTCATCAGGGTGTTCAGCGGCACACCGTACCAGGCCGCCAGCCCACTGAGCGTCTGGCAGTCTTGCACCACGTGCCAGTAGCGACACTGGCTCGGTGGCGGGGTACCACTCTGCCGGTCGTAGAAATCGACGGGCGTACAGGTCAGTTTCGGGGGCCACGCCACCGTTACCACCTGGATCAAGGGGCCGGCCGCGACCCAACCATCCTTCTCGGTCACCGTCACCTCGTACTTGCCGGGGTTCAAACCGCCAAAGCGGAAGTAGCCGAGCCCGTCGGTCGTCGCGTTCAGCACGTTGCCCGTAGCCAGCTCCTTGGCGGTGACCAGGAAGCCGGGCAGCCCGACCCTGCCGTAGGTGTCGTATTTGTGGCCGTCGATGCAGATATCACGCGGCGCCTGCTGGTTGACGAACTCCGCCTGGGTACATACCCCGTCGTCATTCGGCGTGACGCTCACCAGGTACTTGGTCGGCGTCAGTGGCGCCCACCCAGCCTGCATCTCCTCCCACAGTTCGTACTCGCCCATCGGCAGGTTGTCGAAGCGGAAGTAGCCCGTGCCATCGGTGTTGCGATGCATGGACTGGCCGCCGCCCACCGGTTGCAGCGAGATGTTCCAGCCGGCCAGGCCCACCTGCAAATCGTCCCGTTTGTAGCCCTCCACACAGCCGCGCGGGGACTGGTTGCGGAAGACCGGTACCTGCGTGCAGTAATTCCCGCCGGTGATGTTGACCTTCACCTGGTCGGTGTTGATCGGAGTCCAACCGACCTGATGCTGGACCTCGAAGACCCAGTTGCCCAGGCCCAACCCATTGAAGCGGTAGTAGCCGTGCGGGTCGGTGGTGGTGGTCATCTGCATGGTGGGATCGGACTCCGGATAGGCGACCACGGTCCACCCGGCCAGACCGATGCCCTTCTCGTCCACCTTGTACCCCTCAGCGCACAGGTCAGGCGGCCGATTCTTGAAGCGCACCTCGACGCACTGGTCGCCCGGCTGCGTCAGGGTCACCTGGAACGATGCCGGCGTGATGGGTGTCCACCACTGCTGAACCTCCTCCCACACGGTCCAGGTCCCCAGCGTTAGATTCGAGAAGGTGAAGCTGCCGTCGGCCGCGGTCTCTGTGGTGAAGGTCGGTCCGCTGCCAGAGGCCGGCTTGGTAAAGATCTTCCATCCGGCAAGACCCCGATGCTGATCATCCACCTTGAAACCGGTAATGCAGGTTGTCGGCTGCAGCTCATTCTTGAACTCGACCCGGGCGCAGTCATCATCGGCCATCGCCGCGTGCACTGCCACCTTGGCACTGGATGGGGTCAACGCGCTCCAGGGATAGGGCACTTCCTCGCTGATGACGTAGTCTCCCGGGATCAAGCCGTCGAACCGCACCGTGCCGGTCGGGTCGGTCAGCCCTTCGGGATCAACCAGCCCCGCGGCCGTGATCTTCCAGTTCTGCACCGGATAGCCGTTGGCGTCCACCTTGGTCGCGATGATACAGCCCAGCGGGTTCAGCTTGAAGCGCACCGCATAGCAACTGCCGTGCCCATAGGCCAGTTCGACCGGGAACTCGGCCGGCGTCACCGCCTCCCAGGAATCGGGCACTTCCACACGGAAAGTCCAGAGGCCGGGCAACAGATCACTGAAGCTGAAGAGGCCGTAGGCGTCGGTTTCCACAACAAGGCCCGGGTTCCCCTCCATCGCTGCCATCACCCGCAGCCCGGCGAGGCCGTTGTGGGACTTGTCGATCACCTGGCCGGAGACGCAGATGCCAAGGTCGCCGTTGGTGGGCGCCGCTCCTGAGCCGGGGATACATAGTTGCTGGCCAACATAGATGTGATTGGGATCCGCCAAACCGTTCGCACTGACCAGTTCGGCCAGGGTGATGCCATACATCAGAGCGATCGAACTGGCTGTCTGGTTGAGCTGCACAACGTGAATGGCGCGACAGGAAGACGACCCGCTGGGGCTGGCCCCCGCTGCCGCGCGGGGGCTGGCCGCCCCACCGGTGGGCAGGAACAGGGCCATCGCGACAAGCATCACGACCGCCACTGCGCTCAAGACGGGCCAACTGCGCCTGGTTTTCATGGCTTTACTCCTTTTGACAATGGGCCCCAACGGCCGAATACCGTGGGATGAGCCACTTTGCTGACGTCTGGACGAAGGACTGAGGATCAGATAGATGGAGCGAATCGCCCCCGTACTTGCCGGAGTAGTGAGGGCCTAACCCGCGAGATCCTTGCTGTTCGTGCAGGAATTTTGTGGGCCAGGTTGTCACCTTCTTAGTTCCGGCTTGTCCGGGTGAGATGGATTGCGACAGGCCTTCACCTCCCTTCCAAGCCACCACAACACACGCGCTGACAGCCAGCGCCGATGCCAGCTCCGGTTCTACTCCAGGCTGGCATCGGTGGGTAGGACGCGATCAGGGATCGGGGATGCAGAGCTTCTGCCCCACGTAGATCAAATTGGGGTTGGCCAATTGGTTGCGCTCCATGATCGCGGCAACCGTGCTGTTGTACTTGACCGCCAGCCCCGAAAGCGTGTCACCCGGCACGACCGTGTGCCAGATGCACTCTTGCGCGGGCGGCGGTGGCGGTGGGATCACCACCGTGCCGCCGTCGCACGGCACCGACAGTACTTGCCCCACGTAGAGGATGTTGGGATTCGCCAGATGGTTGACCTCGGCCAGCGCGGCGACCGTCGTGCCATACTGTGCGGCGATCTTGGCCAGGCTGTCGCCCTTGACCACCACATACACGCACGAGGTCGGGCAGGTCGGGCAGGGTTGGCCCGGACAACTGACCAGCTTGATGGCATCCAGATTCACATCCAGCTCGCGGTTGGCTGTCCCCCACTTCTTCCAGGCCCGCACCGCCACCAGGATCTTGCTGCCCGGCGCCTGGAACTTCACGCTGTAGAAGGACATGTCGCCAGGGGCCGTGCGCAGGTAGATCTTGTCCCACGGCAGCTCGACCCAGTTGGTGATGTCACCCGCGCCGGGGTCCGCGTCCGCCGCGATGACCCCCCACTGGACCCGATAGCGGAACGCGTCTTCGTCCGAGTGATCGCTACGCTCGCGCAACATACCGTAAAGCGAGAACTCGTAGGTTGCGCCCTTGGTCAGCCCGCCCACGACCTGGTAGATCCCGGCATAGCGGTCAGGGTCAGACGCGGCCAGCCCGAGGGTGTTGATCTCGATCAACTGCCCGTGTGCGCCGTCCTTGATCACCTTGGGCCACATCTCGTCATAGAAGCCGTAGCTCGCGCGGCCGCCATTGTTGAACCCGGTCCAGCCTGTGCCGACGCCGCCCACAAAACCGCCCTCGAAGTTGCCGTTGGCGATGTAGTTGGCGCCGCCACACGCGGCCGGCGTCGGTGGCAGGGCCACCGCGCCAGGGATCACCACGGGGCCAGGCAGCACGACCACCGGCCCGGCCGGAACCACCGGCTGCTTGACCGCCGCGCCGAACAGGCTGATGGCATCCAGATTGACGTCCAGCTCCTTGGTCGCGGTGCCCCACTTCTTCCACACGCGCACGAACAGCGTGATCTTATCCGAGGGAGCGGTGAGTTTGGCGCTGAATGCCTGCAAGCCGGACGGGGAGGTCCGGTTGTCGATCTTGTCCCAAGGCAGCTCGGCCCAATTGGCCACCTTAGTCCAGTCAGTGGAACCGTCGGAGGTATAGCCCCACTGCACCCGGTAGCGGAAGGCGTCTTCGGCGGGATTGGGGTCCCGCTCCCGCATCAACCCGCTGACCTTGAACTGATACTCGTTGCCCTTGACCAGCGTAACGGTCTGGTAGATGCCCGCGTAGCGGTCCGCTTCAGAAGCCGCATACTGCATGGTGCTGAGCTCGATGAGCTGGCTATGCGCGCCGCTGGCCACGACAGGCTGCCACTGGTCGTCGTAGAAACCATAGTCGACCGTGCCGCCATTGGTGAAACAGCCCCACCCCGTGCCAACCATGCCGCACCCTGGCACGTAGGTGAAGCCACCCTCGAAATCGCCGTTGGCGAGCATTTCCTGGTCCACCACCGCCAGGCCGCTCGCCCCCATCAGGGTCAGGCTGGCCAACAACGCCAGAACCAGCGCCATGCCAATGAGACGTTGCTTTCGATTCCGCCGCTTCATGATGACATCCTCCTCGATGAACAGGCCCGGCGGGCTCTGGGGTCAGGAGGGGCCCCGCACGCCGGAATCACAGCCGGACAAACAGGACTATCGGTGTGGCAATTTACTGCGGGAATTATAGCATATGTTGCGCGCGAACGCAATAGGCAAAACAGGCGCCTATGATTGAGGGGCCAGTCGCGCAGCCCTATCTCAGTAGACGTCGGTTGCTCACAAAAGACGCGGGATAATTTGACATGCCTGCCCCAACAGTCTAAGTACTTGTAAAGAAATAACTCCGCACTTTGCTCGGGCCGGTCTCCTGACCGAGCCCGCTTGTGCGCAGGACTTGTTTCTTTACAGCTACTAAGGGGGCGGCTCACGAGACCTGCTGAGCCGCCAGGGCCGCCTCCAGATCAGCTAACGCGCGCGCGGTATACCCGGCGTAGCGTTGGCGTTTGTTCCGCTCCGGCGGATCAAGATCGGGCAGCAGCCCGAAGTTGGCTTTCATCGGCTGAAAACCATCGCCGCGCCCCATCGAGCCGCCGACCGGCTCGACATGTGTGATGTAGTAAAAGAGCGCGCCCATCATCGTGGTGGGCGGCAAGGTGACCGGCGGCGCACCATGCGCCAACCGAGCCGCGTTGAGCCCGGCCAGCAGTCCGCCCGCGGTCGAGCCGACGTACCCCTCCGTGCCGGTGATCTGGCCGGCGAAGAACAGATCTTCCCGGTCGCGCCATTGCAGGGTCGAACGCAGCAGGACCCGGCTGTTGATGAACGTGTTGCGGTGCATCTGCCCGAAGCGCACGAACTCGGCGCTTGCCAGCCCCGGGATCATCCGCAAGACGCGCTCCTGGTCCCCCCACTTGAGGTTGATCTGAAAGCCGACCAGGTTGTAGAGGGTGCCGGCCACGTTGTCCTGCCGCAACTGCACGACGGCAAACGGCCGCTTGCCCGTGCGGGGATCGCGCAGCCCCACCGGCCGCATGGGGCCGAACGCCAACGCCTCAGCCGAGCGCGCGGCCAGCACCTCGATCGGCAGACAGCCCTCGAAGTAGCGCCGGGCCTCGTCGTCCTGCTCGAATTCGCGCAGGCTGATCTTCTCGGCCGCGTTCACCGCCTCCACGAACGCGTAGTACTCCTCACGCGTCAGCGGGCAGTTGATATAGTCGCCGGGGGGCTGGTAGATTGGTGGATTGGTGGATTGGTAGATTGGTAGATTGGTAGATTGGACGTCCGCGTGTTTGACTGCTTCTTCCGAACGCGCCCCTGCTCCTCCGCTCCCCCGCTCCTCTGCCCCTCTGCCGTACCGGCTCGCCCGGAACGCCACGGTCATGTCGATGCTTTCGGCCGTGACGATGGGCGCCATCGCGTCGAAGAAGTAGAGGTAGTCCTGCCCGGCCAGTTGCCGGATCGCCTGGGCCAGCGCGGGCGATGTCAGAGGACCGGTGGCAATGATGGTAGACCCAACCCCCCGGCCCCCTTCCCTGATAAGGAAGGGGGAGAGGTTGGTGATCTCTTCCCGGCGCACGGTGATGTTGGGATGTCCTTCGACCGCCTCGGTCACCGCGCGGCTGAACGCGTCTCGGCCCACGGCCAGCGCGCCGCCGGCCGGCACCGCGGTGCGGTCCGCGCAGGCGATGATCAGCGAGCCCAACCGGCGCAGCTCGTTCTTGAGCAGCCCCAGCGCGCGGTCGGGGAGGTTCGAGCCCAGGCTGTTGGAGCACACCAGCTCGGCCATGCGATCCGTTTGGTGCGCGGGGGTCATGCGGACCGGCCGCATCTCGTAAAGCGTCACGGGCACGCCGCGCTGCGCGGCCTGCCAGGCCGCCTCGGACCCGGCCAGCCCGGCGCCGATGACAACGATGGCGCCTAACCCCCGAAATTCTTGTTTTTTGTGCAAGGATTTTGGGAGTGGCGGCTGTCGTCTTTTTGGTTCCGGCTTGTCCGGGTTAGGGTGCTGTCCTGAGGATCTTTCGCGCGTGCTGTGGCCGGCTTCGTCCTGAGGCCCGCGAAGGGTCTGTGACGGCTCGACTGAGCTCGAAGAGCCGCTCGCCGCAGTCCGAGCTACCTTTTGCACGCCTCGCGGTGTCGCCCCCGGCATCGCAAACTCCCCTGACATGAATTCGGAACCGTCGATCCTGGTTGGCCTGTTCGCGCGCTCATTGTACGTATCCTCTCGATAGTCCGGGGCAGCTCAAGGCGGATCCGTAATCCGCCGCTCGCCCGCCGAGTCACGGACTCGGCTTGAGCAGATTTGTCCCCGCCTT
>MNXL01000190.1 GCA_001871755.1 Anaerolineae bacterium CG2_30_64_16 | reverse complement strand
ACATAATCTTGCACAACATCCACCTGGATGATCTCCATCACCTTGTCGGCCGCTTCGTTGAGGATTTCTTCCAGGTCTAGCGAACGGCCTACGGCCGTGGCCAGGGCGTTGAGGGCGACAAGCTCACGGTTGCGCTGCTGGCTCTCCTCCTCCGCCCGCTTGCGCCTGGTGATGTCACGCGCAATACCTTGCACCTCGACGGGCCGACCCTCCCTTTCCAAGAGGCGCGTGCTGACCTCCACCCAGATCGGATCACCGTCTTTGTGGTACGTCAGAAGCTCATACGGTCCGGTCCGCGGTGTCCCCGCCAGCTTCTCCCGGATTTTCTGCTGCGCCAATGGCAAATAGTCGGGGGCGACGATCTGGGCGATGTTAAGCCGGCGTATCTCTTCGCGGGGATAACCATAGATGCGCGTTGCCGCCGGATTTGCCGAGATGAAGTTGCCCGCCAGGTCATGGCTGTAGATGATGTCATCGGCGGTCTCGACAAGCTCTCTGAACCGTTCTTCCGACTCTCGCAACGCCGCCGCCGCCGCCCGCTTTTCGATCGCCCGGTGGATCAAGAGCAGCAGTTGCTCCATAGCGTAGGGCTTCTGCACGTAGCCATAGGCGCCCAGGTTGACCGCCTCGATGGCCAAGGCCTGGCTGGCATATCCGGTGAGCACGATGCACTCTGTGGCAGGGCAGCGCTTTTTGATCTCCCCCACCAGCTCCAGGCCCGGCATGTCCTCCAGCCGGAGGTCGATCAGGGCCACGGCCGGCGTCTCGGCCTCGGCCCACGCCAGCGCGACCCTGCCCTGGGCGATGGCAGTGGCCGCGTAACCCTTGCCCCGCAGGATGTCGGACAGGGTCTTTCTGAGCCCGGGATCATCGTCTACGATGAGGATACCGGGTCCTGTATCGATAGTTCGCTCCATTTTTGCTCTTTTCTGGCCAGCCAGCCCAGCATCTCGCCCAGCGTCTGGTGCTGAATCCGGGTCAAAACCCGGAGCAGTTCCTCGATCTGGAGCGGTTTGTAGAAGCAGGTGTAGGCGCCGATCTTCAGCGCAGCCTCGAGCACCGCGGCCATCTCAGCCCGGTAGCCGGTCACCACGATCACTGGCAGGTGCGGATAACGCGCCCTGATCGACTGGAGAACCTCCAAGCCGCTGATGTGGTTCAGCTTCATGTTCAGCAGCACCCCCTGGCCATCCGCTCTCACCCTCTCCAGGACAGCGTGCGGGTCGGTGATCTGGGTCACGGCAAAGCCGCGCGCCCGCAAGATGTTGCCCAACGTCCGGCAGAACTTCTGTCTTATGTTCGTCTTTCATCTTGAGTGCCTCTCATGGATGGGCGTGGTTGTTCGTCTGGTCGCGCAACTGTTCCAGCACTTCAGCGATGCGCCCGAACTCGCTGGACTTGTCGAAGAAGAAGTCTGCCCCCGCTTCCAGGCACTTCTTGCGATACTGCGGGAAGGGAAAAGCGGTGAGCACGATAACCACCGGGCTTCCAGGACCACGCTTGATCGCTTCCAGCACCTGCATACCGTTGCCCTTGGGCATGCGGATGTCCAGAATCACGACGTCCGGCCTTGATCGCTGAATAGCATCAAGCGCTTCGCCTCCGCTGCCGGCCTGGTCGACCCATTCGACGTTTCCAAGCTCGGAGAGCAGCCCAGCCAGACGCTCGCGCACCAGTGTTGAATCATCTACGATCAGGACCTTCACCATCGCCCTTCTCCTTCCCCTTCCCTTTCGTCCTGGAGGACAGATATACTTGACACGGTGACGCCGATGCTGGGCATCGGACGGTGACAAGGTGACAAGATGACGCCGATGCTGTGCATCGAGACGATGCCCGCATCGGACAACCTCACTTTATGACCGTGGCGAGTATAATCACGAGAGCAGAAGTAGATTACTATAACAGCGAACGGCCTTGCGATTGTATCGGCGAAACATTTCTTTCCTTGTAGGACTTTCCCCCAAATCGTTGTCGGTGTTTGTCCTACAAGTGGCCGCCCGCCACCCACAAAAAAGCGCCGATCTCCATCGGCGCCGGCCAGCCGGGCAAAGCATCCGTTGCCATCGCTGCGCTCAGCGGCTATGCCACCAACCGTATCCTCTCAAAAAGGCGGGGACAAATCTGCTCAAGCCGAGTCCGTGACTCGGCGGGCGAGCGGCGGATCATGGATCCGCCTTGAGCTGCCCCGGACTATTGAGAGGATGCCACCAACCCATGTTCGTAGGCATAGCGGACGATTTCAGCGGTGTTCTTCAACCCCAGTTTTTCGAGAATGCGGCCGCGATAGGTGCTGACGGTCTTGACGCTGAGGGACAGCTCCGCGGCAATAGCGGTGACCGATTTGCCGGTCGCCAGCAGATGCAGCACCTGGTATTCGCGATCCGAGAGGCTTGCGTGGGGCTCTTTTCCGGGCTCGCCCCCGACCTCGGCGGCCAGCTCTTCAGCCACCGTTTGAGTGAGGTAGTGCCCGCCGAGGGCCACCTTGCGAATCGCGGAGAGCAACTCGGCGGGCGCGCTTTCTTTGGTCAGGTATCCGGCCGCGCCGCACATCAAGGCCCGCAGTGCATATTGTTTCTCAGAATACATGCTGAGGATCAGGGTGCGCAGACCGGGCTTGAGAGTCCGCAGTTGTTTCAAGACCTCCAAACCGCCCCCGTCCGGCATGGCGATATCGAGCACGAGCACGTCGTAGTCGTGTTCCCACACCGCCCGCAGCACCTCGTGGCAGGTGCTGGCTTCACCGGCCACGACCATATCGGGGGCTTCCTCCAGGATCTGCCGCACCCCCCGGCGCACGACAGCGTGGTCGTCGGCCACCAACACCCTGATCATTGCCGGCCTCCTCTTGCGCTCGGCCGCCGTACCCGTAGGGTGACCGTGGTTCCCCGCTCCTGAACGCCCTGAAACGTGATGTCGCCGCCCCAGGCCCGGAT
Organism: Anaerolineae bacterium CG2_30_64_16; assembly: GCA_001871755.1. Taxonomy (GTDB): domain Bacteria; phylum Chloroflexota; class Anaerolineae; order CG2-30-64-16; family CG2-30-64-16; genus CG2-30-64-16. The sequence goes on along the minus strand of MNXL01000190.1, from coordinate 9,165 downwards.
CCGTTCCCGCATCCCCAGCAGTCCCAGGGACCTGGGATCACGAACCTGGCTTTCGGTGAGGCCCCGACCATTGTCCCACACGATCAGCACCAGTTCGCCGGACCTATCCTGGAGTTCCACACCGACCTTGGTGGCCCCGGCGTGCCGGGCCACGTTGGTCAGCGTTTCCTGGAAGATGCGAAAGATAGCGGTGGCCAGATCGGAATCGAGGGCGAGCTCTTCCTCACCCAGATACAAATCACACGCAATCCCAGTTCGTTCTGCAAATTCCTGGATCTGCCATTCGATGGCCGCTGTCAGCCCCACGTGATCCAGCAATCCCGGCCGCAGCTCGGTGGCAACGCGTCGCACCGTCTGGACGATAGAGTCGATCAGGTCTGACATGACGCCGGTCTTTTCCGCCAGGTGAGACTGATCTGTGGGTAGTCGTTGGGCCAACCAGGACAGGTCCATCTTCAACGCCGTCAACGCCTGGCCGAGTTCGTCGTGGATCTCACGGGCAATGTGGCTCCGCTCTTCCTCCCGCGCGGTTTGCAGATAACTGGCCAGGCTGCGCAACTGCTCTTCGCCGGCGCGGACCTGCGCGTACAGCCGGGCGTTCTCCAGAGCAACGGCCGTCTGGTTGGCAAAGGCGGTCACGGCGGGCACGTCGGCCTCGGTCAGGCCCATGCCGGTGACCACCAGCAGACCGTACGTCTGGCCGCCAACCGTCAGCGGAGCGAGGATGCTCTGTTGCAAGTCCAGCCGGTCAGCCAGCCGGTCAGCCAGCGAGCGCAGCGGCCCGGGCAAAGCCTCGGCCAGGATCTCGCCGGTCGGCCTGAAGATCGTTTCCCCCTCAGCGAGGAGCCGCTGTAAGAAGCCGGCCGGCGCCCAGGGCAGGCGGAAGTCTTGCACCGCAATACCTGCCACCTTCTCGGCCGCCCGCACTATGGCTGGCTCAAAGGTGTGGTGGGAGAGGGCCAAATGCGCCCGGTCGTCAGTCAAGGTGAAGAGCGTGGCGTGGTAGCCCAACCTGGCCACCTCGTCCCCGATGACGCGATGCACCTCGTCGGGGGAGCGGGCGCGTTGCACGGCCTGGGCCGCCTGGCTGAGGGCGAGCAACAACCGCTGGCCGCGAGCCGTCTCCTCCAGCGAGTGGCGCAGCGCCTCCTCCGCCCGCTTGCGCTCGGTGAGGTCGATCCCGACAAAGACAGCTACCCGGTCTTGCTGGTATTTCCTGGCCACAACCAGGTAGTGCCGGAGCGCACCCTGAGCTTCCCTTGAGGCAATGCCTCGGGAGGCCTCTCTGGCCGGACTGGCAAAGAACTCCCGCACGAATGCGGCCAGCTCAGGGCTGGTCCCGAGGAAGCCGACTTCCCGGCCCACCAGCGCTTCGGGAGAGAGGTTGAGCGCCTCGGCCAGGCGCCGGTTACATCCCAGGTATCTTAGATCGGCCCCGATCCAGGAAACAATCCCTGGTATCGCGTCCAGGACGGCCTGGAGTTGATCCCTGGCCTGTTGCAGCGCCTCCACCGGCTGCTCCCGCGCAGTGCTGTCCCGGCTTGCGCCCACCCCCAAGTCATCACTGTCGCGCGGAGACCCTTTCTGATCAAGAGCCACGGTTTTCTGCCTCCTCATCAACGGATCGTGCCGAGATGGATGCGTAAATTCAACGTCGGATCACAATGCGCGTGCACCTGCACGAGACATGGGAAAATCCGACCATTGATATTATACACCGTTTAGTTTCTTCATGCTCTCCATAACGGCCCAATACCGGCGGCATCACGGGAAAACAATACTCATTCTATAGAATATAGGGAGGTAATAGATCACAATCTTACACAAAAGCTAAGGACCGCGAATCAAACAACTTGGACAAGTCGCCCCTTCCGTTGCCGGAGCCAATAAACAGGTTAATACTATACTATTGCTATTTTATCATATAGCGCTTCTCTTGCCAAGACCCAGTTTGCAGATCTCCCACCAGGCAACGCCAACTCAAGATCCCAGGAACCGGGTCAAGGCAGCATTTTGCAAACCTGTTCCCGTCAGGTATACTGTCGTCCCAACAGGAAAATGTAGTGGTCTCGTTCAGACCATGGGAGCCCAGCCTTGCGTCCGATCTTACGCGTCGAACCGAGCTTGTGTCACACCTGCGCTGTTTGCCGCGCGCGGCGGGTGTGCAAGACGCGCGCGATCGTGCAGTTCGAGCGCGGTGACCTGCCGATCATCGAATCCAGCCGATGTCGCGGTTGTCTGATCTGCCTGCCGGCCTGCCCATTCGGCGCCATCGAGACCCCGACTGCCGACTCCCCGCGACCCATTGCCACCTCGACGTGACCCGCACAGCCGCGTCACGCGCTCTTCTGTCGGTCTCGTACCAATCATTAGTTACACAAAAGCCTCTTATTTGCAGAACAAATAATGCAACCTGATAGAGATCATAAGAACTAATAGCGAGTTCGTGGATAATCCTTGTGAAAGCGCGCACCAGTGCCGCGTCTGTATTCCCCATACTCAAGTCAGGAGGAGTTTCGATGAATCGCAAAGTGATTTTGACCATTCTGGCCGTCCTGCTGTTGGCCAGCATCGCCGTGGCGCCGGCCAGCGCCCAAAGCGGCGACTTCGAAGTCGTCCGCCAGGCTGCCGAGGCGTACCTGAGCTCGGGTAAAGCCCCCACCATCAGTGCCGACGACCTGTTCGCCAACCTGAATGACGGCGACACCAGCAACGATCCTTTCATCGTCAGCGTGCGCTCGGCCGAGCACTATGCCCTGGGGCACATCCCCGGCGCCATCAACATCCCCTACAAGACGATTGCCAAAACGGAAAACCTGGCCCAACTGCCCAAGGACAGGCAGATCGTGGTCTACTGCTACACCGGTCACACCGGCCAGATCGCCACGACCGTCCTGAATCTGCTGGACTACAACGCCATCAACCTGAAGTTCGGCATCATGGGCTGGACCAGGGACGACGCGGTCTTGGCGCAGAAGCGCTTCGGTCCCGACACCGATCAGCGCGACTACCCGGTCCAGACCGAACCCAACGTTCCCACCGAGACCTACGCGTTGCCGGCCCTGACCACCGGCGGCGCCAACGACTTCGAGATCGTACGCCTGGCGGCCGATAACTGGCTGAACAACCCGGCGACCCCGCCGATCGTCTCGGCCGAATCGGTCTTCACCAACCTGAACGACGGTGACGATAGCAACAACCCGGTCATCGTCAGCGTGCGCGCGGCCGATCACTACGCCCTGGGCCACATCGCGGGCGCGATCAACATCCCCTGGAAGAGCATCGCAAGCGTCGAGAACCTGGCAAAGCTGCCGGCCGATAGGGTGATCGCTACCTATTGCTACACCGGCCATACCGGCATGGTGGCGGCCACGATCCTGGGCATGTTGGGCTACCAGGCCGGGAACATCAAGTACGGCATGATGGGCTGGACCAAAGACGATGCGGTTTTGGCGCAGAAGCGCTTCGACCCCAACACCCAGCCGGATTACCGGCTCGAAACCGGCGCTCCGGTGGCTGCGGCTGCGCCGGCGACCGTGCCCACCACTGGTGGCCCGCTGGCCTTTAGTGTGCTCCTGAGCAGCCTGGGCCTGATCGCCGCGGGTCTCGCGTTGCGCAAGCGCGCCGCCGCCTGATCGACCCGATCTGACGCATGTCTGATAACGCGTGCTGCGCATCTGTCCTCACTGGCAGGTGTGCAGTGCGCAATTGTATGCTCGCCACGGTCCCAAGATGCAGTTTTTTTCACCTTGTCACCCTGTCACCCTGTCACCTTGTCAAGGGTATTCATGGAGGAGCAAAAGAATGCCAACCGCAACTCGCAATCGATTCAGGGTAGCGCCAGGGTTCGCGACGCTACTGCTGATCGCCGCGGTCTTGGTGGGCTGTGCAAGGCCGGCGCCAGCTCCGACCCAAGTCGCCGTGGTTGCCACTGAGATCGCCACCGAAGCGCCGACCCAGGCCCCACCCACCGACACGGCCATCCCGCCGACCAGCACACCCAAGCCGACCGAAACCCTCGCGCCCACCGACACCCCGGCGCCGACCGCGACCGCGACTGCGACCGAAGCGCCGACGGCTGTGGTTTCCATCGACGCGACCCACTGCATCGACTGCCACACAAACCAGGAAATCCTGCAACAACTCGCCAGGGAGGAGGCCCCTGCGGAGAAACTCTCCGAAGGGGAAGGGTGAGGGGGCGATGTGCCTCCGGCGGAGGCATGGCAAAAGGTCTTCGTAGACGCAACGAAGTACATCGAGAATGACCCGCACGCGAAGGTCGCGACCTGTATCCAGTGTCACGGCGGTGTTGGTGAGACCGCAGACATGGCAACCGCCCATCAAGGCGTGGTAACCGACCCGACCAGCTCCAAGGAACTGACTTCAAAAACGTGTGGCGCCTGCCACGCGGCCATCACCACGGCCCAGTTGACCAGCCTGCATTTCGACTCGCACGGCTACGACACCATCATGGGCCAGCGGCTGAACCCGGCAATGGCCGACGCCTGGGAAGAGGCAAAGACGAATCACTGTAGCGCGTGCCACACGACCTGCGGGCAGTGTCACGTCAGCCAGCCGACCAGCGTCGGGGGCGGCCTGATCAGCGGTCACCAGTTCAAGAGTGTCCAGGCGTTCACCCGCACCTGCACCGGCTGTCACGGCTCGCGCATCAACAACGAGTACACCGGCCGCAACGAAGGGATTCCGGCCGACGCGCACTGGACCAAGGCGGGCATGGCCTGCTTCAAGTGCCACACCGGTGAGTCGCTGCACGGCGTGACGGGCGAGCAGACCGAACGCTACGACGGCAAACCCGAACCGGCCTGTCTCGATTGCCACCCGGACTCGGCCGCGGGCAAGGGCGAGATCATGCAGCACAACCTGCACGGCGACAGGCTGGCGTGCCAGGTGTGCCACAGCGTCGAGAACAAGAGCTGCTATGGCTGTCATGTCCAGAAGAACGAAGCTGGCACGCCATTCTACAAGATCGAACCGGCCGAGATGGCTTTCAAGATCGGCCTGAACCCCAAGCAGAGCGAAGATCGGCCTTGGGACTACGTGGTCTTGCGCCACGCGCCGACAGATCCGACCAACTTCGATTTCTACGGCAAAGACCTGCTCAGCAACTTCGACGCGTTGCCCACGTGGAAATACGCGACGCCGCATAACATCCAGCGGATCACGCCGCAGAATGAGACCTGCAACGGCTGTCACGGCAATGCCGAGATCTTCCTCAGCGCGGCCGACCTGCGCCCGTATGAGATCGAGGCCAACCAGAGCGTGATCCCGGAGAAGATTCCACCCGCGATGCCACAGTAGGCGCGGGAGGGATGCCTGACACGGTGACACGGTGACACGGTGACACGCATCGGCCCACCTCACTTTGTAAGCCGTAGCGAGTATCAGCCCCGAAGCAAGTAGCTCGAAAGCCGTGTTTGATAAAAAGCAAGGTCCCAGCCCACCGATAGTACGACGGACTGGGACCTTGTTCTGTTATCCAGCGGCGTATTCTAAATCAGTTAGAGGATCAGCCGAGCGGAGCACCCTCTCCTGAAAATCGCACCTACCCCCCAACCCCCTCCCTGCGAGGGAAGGGGGAGCCGCACTTCCCCCTCTCCTGCCAGGAGAAGGGGGCAGGGGGGTGAGGTTTTCATCCGCCGTGGCGCCGCGCCCGGCATGAACCCTGAGCGGAGTGGCGGCCGTTTCGCCACGCAGTCGAAGGATGCTTATAACTCACTTTGAATACACCCTCCATTATACTGCCGCGTATTCCAGGCCCATCTGTCGGATTCCCGCGTTGGCCGGGTCGAAAGCAAAATCCCAGAACGCCCGCTGCAACGGTGTTTGAGCATAGCGCTGATGGCGCACCATGTGGATCGTGCGCGTCAGCGCCATGCCCCGCACCGGCACCTCGGCAATTCGCCCCACCGCCAGGCGCCGCTCTGCCACCACGCGTGACACAAATGCGACTCCAATCCCTACTTCCACCGACATCTCGATCGCCTCGGCATTGCTGAGCGTCAGCACGGTTTGGATCTGGTCCACGTTGTGACCGCAGGCCGCCAACCCCTCGGCCAGCACCTGGTAGCTGCCGGCCGTCTGCTCGCGCATGATAAACGGCATCTCCAACAGATCCTCCGGGGACACCGTCCGGCCGTCGGCCCACGGATGACCGGCGGGTGCGATCAGCACGATCTGATCCTCCAGGAACGGCCGGAATTCCAGTTCACTGTGATTTTGTGCCGTCGATACCACGGCGATTTCCGCGCGGCCGGCCAACAGCCACTCGATCGCTGCCCGCCGACTCATTACGTTTATGGTTACGTGGACATCGGGATGCTTGCTGCGAAAACCTGCCACGAGCCTGGGCAGGATGTACTTGCCCACCGTCGTGCTGCACGCAATTGAGAGGTCTCCGATGACCTTGCCTTGCAGGCTCCGCATCGCCTCTTCGATCTGCCGGACCTTGCGCACGGCTTCCTGGGCCAGCGGCAACATGATCTTGCCGGTCTCGCTCAATGAGATCTTGCGCCCCTTCCGCTCGAAGAGATCGACACCCAATTGCTTCTCCAGATTGCGGATGTGCAAACTGACCGCGGGCTGGCTCAAACACAGCCGCTGCGCGGCGACCGAGAAATTCTGGGCCAGCGCGGCCTCGATGAATACATTCAACTCGTGCACGTTGAGCATCGCGATCTTCCTCCCCACCGGACCATCCACAACCCGCAATTCACAGTTTGCTCCCGGCCGATCCGTGATCGGGCGGGTCAGGGACCGCCTGAGGCTTGAGCCTATGATCTATACTGCTCGGAAATCAAATGAGTGCATTGGAGTCGAGGCTTGGGCTTGACTCCAATGTACTGGATTCATTTCCGTTCAGTATACAGAGCATCATAAGTGCAACCCCGCATGAAGGGCTATGACAGTCATCATGTCGTCGGATGCTCCGTAGACCATTTTGCAGCGCAAGAGCTGCCGTTCCGTGGTATACTGAGCAGACAATACGAGTATCCTCTCAATAGTCCGGGGCAGCTCAAGGCGGATCCGTGATCCGCCACTCACCCGCCGAGTCACGGACTCGGCTTGAGCAGATTTGTCCCCGCCTTTTTGAGAGGATACCAATACGAGAAGAGATTGCTGAACGAGCCAAATGCCTGGCGTCTGAAATCACCGGAGATGACACAGAAACAGGAGGAACCCCATGCGCCATTGGATGACACTGCTACTGTCAGCGCTGCTGGTAATCAGCCCATTGTCCGCAACCGCCCACGGGAGATCTGCGCCGGCGCTCGGCGCCTTTCTGCCCCTGGTTGGCACGAGCTTCCGCACCAGCCCGCCGCCCCTCTTGATCACCGCGCTGTACTACGACACCTACCAGAGCGGCGAACCGGATGAGGCCTTCCAGATCTACAACCCCCTGGATCAGGCCGCCACGCTAACCGGCTGGCAAGTCACCGACGGCCGGCGCACCAGCGCTTTTCCATCAGATCTAACCCTGGCCCCGCACGCCTGGCTTTGGTGCGCCAAAGAGGCCGCGGCCTTTCGGGCTGCGTTTGGGGCCAGTCCGGGGTGCGAATATGGCGCGGACACCGATCCCGCCGTGCCCAACCTGACTGGCGCCGCACTGCGGTTCGCCAACACCGGCGGGCAGGTCATGCTGTTGACACCGCTGGAAGCGAACGCGGACACCCTCGTCTACGAGGCCGGCGACACGGCGGCCGCTGGCTGGGCCGGTCCGGCCGTCGAACCGTATCGCCCCTCGACCAACTTCGGCCAGGAGGGCCAGATCCTCTATCGCAAGCTGGATCAGCACGCCGGGCGGCCCGTGCCGGACACCGACATGGCGGCAGACTGGGCGCAGGAGACGGGCGACATCATCGACGGCCGCAAGGCCCGGCTTCCGGGCTGGGATCTGGAGCGCTTCTACGTGCCACAGGTCGTCACCGAAACCGCCACCCTGGCGGTGTTCGTCTCGCCCGACAACGCCTTCGCCACCCTGAACGCGTTGCTGACCGGCGCCACGCAAAGCATCCGGTTCGAAGGCTACACGCTGGAGAACGCCCGTCTGGGCGAGCTGATCGCCGCGCGCGCCCGCGCGGGCGTGGACGTCGAGATCATCCTGGAAGGCGCGCCACCCGGCGGGATCAGCGATCAACAGCGCTGGATCGTGCAGCAGATCGTCGAGGCGGGCGGCCGCGTCTACTATTTCCGCTCTAACACGGCCGCCGGCGTCCACGACCGGTACAGCTATCAGCACGGCAAATTCTGGGTGCTGGACGGCGACACCGCGCTGGTCGGCAGCGAGAACATCGGCATCAGCGCGTTCCCCGACGACGACATGTCCGACGGCACCTATGGCCGCCGCGGCGTCTACCTGGTCACCGACGCGCCCGCGGTGGTGGCTGGATTGGCCGCGATCATGGACGCGGACATCGCGCCCGGCGTCCATGCGGACGTGTGGACCTGGGATCCGGCCGACCCGACCCTGGGCGCGCCCCCGGCCGGCTTCACCCCCTCATACGAATCGGGCGGCATCTTCTACCCGATCCAAAAACCGCAGGCGCTGTGGACCACGGGCACGTTCACCTTCCAGCTCATCCACGCGCCGGAACAGGCGCTGCGCGACCAGGACAGCCTGTTGGGGCTGATCAACCAGGCCGGCGCAGGCGACACCATCCTGGTGGAGCAGCTTTACGAGCACACCTACTGGGGCGCGACCGCCAGCAACATCGACGATGACCCCAACCCGCGGCTGAACGCTTACATCGCCGCGGCCCGGCGCGGCGCCACTGTCCGGGTGTTGCTGGACGCCTATTTCGACAACCAGGACCTGAACAGCCCACGCAGCAACCTGCGCACCGTCGAGTATCTCAACAGCGTGGCGCAGGCCGAGGGGTTGGACCTGGACGCCCGGCGGCGCAACCCCACGGGCGAAGGGATCCACAACAAGCTGGTGCTGGCGCAGATCGGCGGTCAGGGCTGGGTCATCGTCGGCAGCCTGAACGGCGGCGAGGTGTCGGCGAAGCTGAACCGGGAGATGGCGCTGCTGGTGGGGTCGGATGAGACGTACAATTACCTGGCGGATGTGTTCTGGTACGATTGGGACGTGACACCGTGACGTATCCTCTCAATAATCCGGGGTGGCTGTGGCCGGTCTCCTGACCG
>MNXL01000184.1:11064-12497 GCA_001871755.1 Anaerolineae bacterium CG2_30_64_16 | reverse complement strand
TCCAGCGGCGCTGCCAGCGGGAACCTGGATGCCCGATAGAAGCATTCGGGCATGACGGCTGAGTAGTTACAAACGTAAAACGTAAGTTACTACTCAGCCTTTGTGGTGATGTCATTCCCGCAAGCTCTTAGCGGGAATCCAGCGGCGCTGCCAGCGGGAACCTGGATGCCCGATAGAAGCATTCGGGCATGACGGCTGAGTAGTTACCAGTGGCGGCTCATTCGGTGGCGGCACGGTAACCTCAACTCACCTTCCCGCGCGCGGCGATAGGCCAGACCGCCTCCAGCACGCCCTGTCGGAGCACGTGGTACTCGTCGTGCAGGTTGATGGTGGTGCAGCCATGGTTGGGGACAATCTCGACTTTATCGCCGGTCCGGAGAGGCGCGCCGCCAGCGCGGTGCAAATGGCCGTGCTCCTCCGACAGGCCGGTCAGGTCCCAGCCGGGCGGGTCGATCACTTTTGGCAGCCCGAAGTCGCGGGTGAGCGTCTTGAGCCCCGCGTCGATGAAGGCCCGGTCCGGCGCGGGTACGCTGGTTACGCTGGCGAGCACCGTCAGCCCGTAGGCGAAGTCGATGCCAACCTCGTCACGGTACTGGCTGTCCATGGTGATGTATGAACCGGCCTGAATCTCGGTGACACCGGGGTATCGGCCGGTGATGAGGTGTGTGCCGGTGCTGCCGCTACTCACGATCTTGACCGGGATGCCGTGGCGCCGCAAAAGATTGGCCGTGTCCACCAGTAGTTCTACGCTGGCTTCGGTCTTTTCGCGGCGTTCCTGTGGGTCTTGGATGAACACCGTATGACCCTCGTAACCCATCACGCCCTCAAGACGCAGGCCGGGGGATGCGGCGACGCGCTGCGCCAGTGCCAGCGCAGGTTCGCCGGGCAGCACACCACAGCGCTCCATGCCGATGTTCAGCTCGACCAGAACCCGTAACCGTACTCCCTTCGCCTGGGCTGCCGTATCGAGCTCGGCCACGTTCGTCGCGTCATCCACGGCCACCATGACCGCGGTGTAGCCGGCCAGGTTCACCAGCCGCGCGATCTTGCCAGCGCCGGTGATCTGGTTGGCGATCAGGATATCCTTGATGCCGGCCGCGGCCAACACCTCGGCCTCGCCCAGTTTTGCGCAGGTGATGCCGATGGCGCCCGCCGCAAGCTGCATCTGGGCCAAGATCGGGGATTTATGCGTCTTGGCGTGCGGCCGCAGACGCACCGGGCCGTCTCGAAAGAGATCGGCCATGCGCTTGATGTTAGCCTCGACCGCCTCGATATCCAGGCACAGCGCCGGGGTGTCGAGGTCGGGCTTTGCGGTCCCAATGGGTGATTGTGACACGATGTTCTACTCGCTGGTGGCTGATGGCCGAGTTGCGATTTCGGATTTCGGATTTCGGATTTGCGATTTGCGATTTGCGATTGCCGATGGCTGTGTG
>MNXL01000184.1:0-11028 GCA_001871755.1 Anaerolineae bacterium CG2_30_64_16 | reverse complement strand
TCCAATACCCAGTCCCTAATCCCTAATACCTAATACCTAATCCCTAATCCCTAATACCCAATACCCAAAAACGACCTTGCTCCATACCGCTCGGCTGCATCGAGAAACCGCATCAGATTACCTTCGGTGACCGGCGGGAGGGGCGAGGAGAACGGGAATGCCGTGGGGCACAGGATGAAGGGGGCGCGCCCGCCCACCGCATCCACGGCATCGGCCACCAACGCGTCGATCTTCTCCGGGTCCGCGCGTTCGATGTCGTCAAGTTGGATATTGCCCATCAGGATCAGATCGCGGCCGACGCAGTCTGCTAACTCTCTCAATGTGATGTCACCGCTGGGCGGCGCCTCGCAGGGATCGATCATATCCACGCCCAACTTCAAGAACCCGTCCAGAACTCTTCTGATCGGCCCGTGGCAGTGGTAACGCACGTACCCACCGTAGCGATGGATCAGATCTACCAGCGGCTTATCATAGGACAGCACCGCCTTCCGGAAAAAAGCCGGCGAGTTCACGGGCGGCGCGGCATACTCCGGCCCGAAGATCCTGAACACGGGGCCAAAGCCGGCGCGCAGCCGCGCCTCCAACCACGCATACAACAGTTCCGCCATCCGATCCATCAACGCATAGATCTTCTCCGGCGTCTGCACCGTGCGCACCATGAAATCCTCGTACGCCATGTTCTCGACGACCAGGCACAAGGGATCCGGCATCTCGATTTCCATCAGCCCGCGCTCGCCGAGCGCCTGCCGGGTCCGCTCGAACGCTACCACATCTGGCGAAGCCGGTACCCACGGCGCCGCGAGAAAACGGTCCATGTCGTCGTCGCTCTTGATCAGCATGTCATGGCGCCATACCGTGTGGACGCCGTCGTTCTCGGTGTAGTGCGCGGTCAGGTCGCCCGCCGGGGTGTGGAGCACGTATTCGGTATGGGTTGCGTCGCCGCGGCGATAGCTATGCCGTGCGACGGCCGCCGGATCACCCCCGGCGAGAACATCGGTGGCGCCAAAGGAGGCGTAGTACGACAGGTGCAGCGCGAAAATATGCTCGTGCGCGGCGGTGTAGTCCAGCAGGCGCGCGAACGAGGGATCGGCCGCCATCCACGGATGGCTGTAGCGATCGACCCCGTAGGTAGTGGCGGGTATGACATCTTGCCGCCGCTCACTCAGAAGCGAGAGCAAGGTCGAACGGCGTGACTGCTGGGGCTGTAACATAGCCATCAGATAACGATCAACTCGCGGCGATAGGTCGAGAACTGCTCCACGCCATCGGCCGTCACGCGGATGCCGTCCTCCCAGCGCGCCCCGTACTGCGGCGTGAAGAGGAACGAATCGACCTGGAACGTATAATTCTCCTGCAAGACATAGTCCGAGTTGGTCTCCATCCACGGGTGCTCGCACTCCATCAGGCCGATGCCGTGGCACGGGCCGTAGAGGATGTTTGGGCCGTAGCCGCGGGCGGTGATGAAGTCGTGCACCGCCTGGGCCACCTGGCGCGCTGCGACGCCGGCCTTGATCAGTTCCATCGTCTTGTTCGCCGCGTCCAGGCCCATTTGTAAGAGGCCGCGCACGTCATCGGGCATGTGCCCCAGCAGCACCGGCCGCCCGACGCTGGAGGAGTAACCGCCGTAGCGGGCGCCGAAGTTGAGCTGGATGACCTCCCCTGCCACCAGCTTCTTCAGGGTCGGCCGGCCGATGGCGTTGGCGCTGTTGCGCCCCGAAAGCACGTAGAGCGGATGTCCCTCGTACTCAGCGCCGTGGCGGTACATCACCTCCTGGGCGATGCCGACGACCTCCACCTCCATCATGCCGGGTTTGATCCGGTTCAGCACAGCCTCCACCGCCTTCTCGGAGATGCGAAACGCCTCGCGCAGCAACGCCAGCTCGTTCTCGCTCTTCACCATGCGCATCCCGATCAGGATGTCGTCGGCGCGCACGATCTCGCCGCTGGCCATGGCCGCTCGGATGCCCTCGTATACCGGCACCGGCGTGATCGGGTAGCCGACGATGCCCAACCGGCGCACACCCCTGCCGCCGGAGATTTCATCGAACACGCTGGTGAAGGTGTCCAGCGGCTTGCCGGGGTACTCCGGCTCCGAGGACTCGCGATACTCCAGGATCTGGCGGATCTTGGCGATCTTGCTGCGGCTCTGCGCGTACGTCAGGCTCTCCGGGCCGATGAGCAAGATCGCTTCCTCTGCCACGGGAACGAGCACCCCTGCGGTCTCGAACGCCGGCCAGTGATCGCTCAGGTAGCGGACGAACTGGGGCTCGGCCTCGCTGCCGAAGGTGAGCAGGGCGTCCAGGCCGCGACGGGCGAGCTCGCCCTGCACGCGGCGGATGCGGTCTTGGAATTCGCTCGTTGGGATTTCGGTGATCATGTCATGGCCTCGCTATTCGCCTACGGTTGAAACCGTAGGCTGATATGGCCGAAACCCGTTGAAACGGGTTCGAAGCGCCTCTCGTAGTGCGTTTCAACGCACCTGACATATCAGACGGTGATTTCAATCACCGTTCCGCGTAGCCGACGTCCAATCATGGATCGCCAGCGCCAGAATCTTGATCGCGTCCAGGTATTCCTGCACCGACACGCGCTCGTCGATGCTGTGCGCGTATTGCAGGTCACCGGGGCCGAAGATGATCGCTGGCACGCCGGCCCGGTTCTGCAGGTGCCGGGCATCGCAGCCGGCCGGAAACCCGGAGACCATGCTCCACTCCCGGACGGCCTCCGTAGCGCCGCGCATCAGCCCGACCAGCGGATGCCTGGGATCCAGGTAGTGCGGGATGCAGTGCTGATACCAGCTCAGCGCGGGCGGGTGGTCAGCCAGCCAGGGGTCCCCCGCGCACAGGGTGCGGATCCAGTCGGAAATCTCCTGCTTGACCATGTCGGCGTTGTTCGGCTTGTCTCGGCCGTCGCGGTCCATCTCGACCGGGAGATACTTGACATCGAACTTCAGCACGCATTCGCCCGGCACTTGCGAGCCGGCCAGGCCGCCGGTGATCTGGCCGATGGTGATGGTCGGAGGTGGGAAGAGCGGATTGCGACGGGTGGCAAGCCAGAGGCGCTCCAACTCGATCATCCCCTGGATGATCTTGACCCCCTTCTCGATGGCGTTGACGCCACCCCATTTCAGGCAAGCGTGGGTGGCGCGGCCCTCGACAGCCACTTCGAGCAACAACACGCCGCGGCTGGCGGGCTGCACATGCAGGCGGGTCGGCTCGGTGACGATGGCGGCATCGGCCCGATAGCCCTCGACCACGCAGCCCAGCGTCCCGTTGCCGCCGCCCTCCTCGTCCACCACACTCTGGATCAGCACGTCGCCCTGCGGCGGGAAGCCGGCCTCGCAGAGGAAGCGGGTCGCCAGGATCATGGCGGCCACACCGGCCTTCATGTCGCAGACACCCAGGCCGAACATGTCGCCATCCGCGATCTCGCCGGCCCAGGGATCGTGCGTCCACCTGGCGCGGTCACCCGCGGGCATAGTGTCCACGTGGCCGTTGAGAATCAGCGAACGGCCGTTCCCGGCGCCCTTGAGCGTTGCGACCAGGTTGGGGCGGTTGCGGTAGCTGTGGCCAGGGCTGAAGTCAGGGAAGACCTTCATCTTCGCGTTGTCCGGCTCGAAGAGCCGGGTCTCCAGCCCCCAGCCGGCCAGCACGCCCGCCAGCCATTCCTGGATGGCGAGCTCCTGGCCGTCCAGCCCATGGTGAATGGTTGAGCTATCGAAGGCGACCATGTGTTGGAGGAACTCGATGGCCTCGGCACGATGTGAGTCGATATATGAGAGGATCTTAGCATGTTCGTTCATGGGTTGAGATCCGTTCCAGGCACTTCAAAGATTCTCTTGAAGGTTAGTAGTAACGACTTTAGTCGTAGCCAGCGCTGCGAAACGACTGAAATCGTTACTACTAACGGGTGATTCACGGGTCACTACCGATGGCTCAAAATCAGCGCATCGATCTCCGGCGCGAACGGCACGACGCCGTCCTCGGTGATCGCAAAGCCGGATTCGAAGCGCGCGCCGTGCAGGTCGGGCATCCCGAACAGGCTGACGTCGATACAGACGGTCATGTGCGGCTGGAGCGTGACGTGGCTGCGCGGGCCGAAGAACGGCCCTTCGGCTTCGAACAAGCCGACCGTATGGATGTAGGGCACCAGCATGTAGGGCGCGTAGCCGCATTCCAGCAGATAGGCGCGGATCGGCGCGTCCATCTCGACGCCGGTGCGGCCGATGACCAACTGTTTGCAGGCGATGTCGTACGCGTGCGCCATGTGGCTCAGCAGACGTTTCTGAGCGTCGCTTGCCTTGCCGCCGACGACTGTCGTGTCGCCCACCGATGACGCGTAGCCGTTGACCCGCGGGCTGATGCTGAACATCACCAGCTCGCCATCCGCCATGCGCCGCGCGGTGGGGGTCGGCACGACGCTGCCGGCGCGCGGCCCCGAGCCAACGATGGTGCGATAGCCGAACCCGGCGCAGCCCAGGGCTCGGGCCTTCGCCTCGCCGGCCGCGCCGACCTGCTGCTCGCTGTTCCCGGCCTTGATCTGCTCGGACATGGGCGCCAGCGCCTGCGTCGCCATGCCGAACGCCTCGCGAATGCACGCAACCTCGGCAGCGCTCTTGAACCAGCGCAACTGCTCGTAGGGCTCGGTGATGTCGGCCAGCTCCACATCGCTGAGCTGCTGCGTGAGTTCCGCGTGCAACGCGTGCGGCATGACCTCCAACCCGACGATGCCCAGGCGCCGGAGCGGCCGGCCACCCAACGCCTCCGCCATCACCTGGCCCATGGAGAGGATCCGGGCGTATGGATACTCCTCCTCCGGTACCATGAAGACAGGGACGTTATAGGTCTTTTTGATCGCCGCGTCGGCCTTGGCAAACGGCTCCGATTCCGGCCCGCCGAGGATGCACGGCTCCCCTTCCAGCGGTACCAGCACCGCGCCCGACTCGAACTGCGGCACCCAGTTCGAGAGGTAGACGCCGTTGGCCGATCGCAACTCGTCGTAGTAAACGAGCGCCGCATCTAGCTTGTGCTGCCGCAGCAGCGCCTGGACGCGCGCCACGCGCGCCTGAAATTCACTGATGGGAATCTCCATGTGGGGTTGCTCCTTTAGACTTCATTGGCAATAGGAACGCACATTGTCCTGAGTGCTACCAAACAGTGGGTTGTGAATGGTTCAAAAGAGCCCCGCTTTGTCATTCTGAGCGGGTTGACCGCTCAAATTCCGTAACAGCGAGTCATTAGCGAAGAATCTGTCTTCCTCTGCTGCCATACGCCGGATTCTTCGCTGGCGTCTCGTCGCAACGAGAGTTGAGTCCTTAACCCGCTCAGAATGACAAAGGACGCCTTCTCGCCAAAAACGAGAGCAGTATTCCCGATAGTAGGTCTTGTATCCGGGTGGCTTCTCCTGCCTAACTTACCCTTTCCACGCTGCGGCGAAATCCTTCATCGTCCAGAACGTCGCGCCGTCAGCGCGCAGCAGGGCGATCAGCTCCTCCAGCGCGGCCAGGTGCGGCTCGCCGCTGTTCTGCCAGAGCCATTCGGCGACCTCGAACCGACCCTCGCCGAAGACCAGCTCGCGCGGGGTGGGCACGAACTCCCACGGGTGGAGGTAGAGGCAGACGAAGTGCGGCAGGCCGCGCGCCCGTAAATAGGCGCCCATGTTATCGACTCGTTCTTTGAAGCGGGCCGCCCCTTCGAGCCGCAGCTTCGGCCAGCAGTCGCGTCCGCGCCAGAAGCCATCCACGCCCGGTGGCGGCGGCTCC
Organism: Anaerolineae bacterium CG2_30_64_16; assembly: GCA_001871755.1. Lineage (GTDB taxonomy): Bacteria > Chloroflexota > Anaerolineae > CG2-30-64-16 > CG2-30-64-16 > CG2-30-64-16. Next base: position 5,267 of record MNXL01000184.1, on the reverse strand, counting down.
GTGAAATCGGCGAAGGTCGGCAGCTCCAGCACGCGCATATCCCCGGCCTCGCGCCAATCCTCGCGGCTGGGAGTGTACGGCGCAAGCTGTTTGGCGTAGAAGTAGGTGGGATAGCTGCCGTCGACGGTGTAACCCAGCCGCTCCAACGCGTGCAGTACCTGATTGCTGCTCTGGAGCCGGGGGCAGCGGAAGGAGATGGGGCGCACCCCAGCCACCGCGGCCACAATCTCGGTCGCCAGCTCGAGACGATGATCGATCTCCTCGGGCAACAGCGTGAACAGGCCGGGGGTGTCCGAGTTGGCCTCACCCAGGAACTCGTGGCGCAGCGCGTGACAGCCCACCTCGTGACCGGCGTCCAGCACCGCCCGGACGACCTCGAGATGGGCCTGGGCGGCGTCCGCGGTGAACAGGAACGTGGCGGGGATGCCCTGGCGGGCCAGGAGCTCGAGCAGGCGCGGCGTGCCGGCGGTGACCCCCTCGTAGGTGGTCCACCAGTTCCCGAGATCGGTTTCCATATCAAAACTGATGATAACGTGAGGCGGTACGGCAGCCATTGCGCACCCCGTCAGAAAGTTCGTTGCTCACTGGATCCCGCAGGCGTCGGCAAAGACCTCATGCGGATACGGTGGTCTTCCACCACGGCGAAGTTACCGGCCCAATCCGAGCGGCTCTCAAGGACCGCGACGGCGATACGGGCCACATGGACGGCTGATGGCGCGCTGATCCGAAAGAGGACGATGCCACACACTGCCGGCAGTTTTGATCGAAAGGCCAGTTCACCGAAGTCCTTGTCGAAAGTCACAATCAGGCGCGTCTCCATACAAGCTCGATTGAACACTTCCTGATCGCTGCTGCCTGGCGCCTCGGTACGAATCCAGGCAACGTCGTGCTTTCGTTTGCGCAAGGCAGTGACTGCCTCTTCAGGGAAGTTCTCGTTTGCCAGGATGCGCATATCTCAGGCCGGCTCCAGCAGGGGATAGACTTTTTCTTCATGCAAGGTGGCGCTGGCATAAGACAGGCTTGCGCGGATGTCTTCACGGGTTAACCCTGGATAGTTTTTCAGGATCTCCCGTTCTGACCACCCCTGAGCAAGGAGATTAACAATGAACTCCACAGCCAGCCGGGTACCCTTGATGACAGGTTTCCCGACGAGAACCCCAGGATCAACAACAATTCGCTCATGCCAGTCCATATCTCCCTTTGTCCTTTCGTTGCAGCATCGGACTCAGGCCCATTATATCACAACCCGGAAACGTGCTCTGGAACACCGGCCATCGCCCAAGATCAGAAGGCGGTCGGCGCTCGACATGTTAAAACTTCAGCGCGCCTTCCTGCAAGCCCTTCATGTAGAAGCGCTGCAAGAAGGAGAAGGCCAGGATGCCCGGAAGGATGGCCATGATGTACATGGCGGCCACGCGCGGGAATGCCCACTCACCGAACCCGCCGAAGGTGGTTGCCAGCACCACCGGAAAAGTGAACATAAAGCGGTCGCTGATCAGGGTGTAAGCGTACAGGAACTCCCCCCACGCCGTCACAAAATTGACGATCCCCAGCACGACGATACCGTTGGCCGCCAGTGGCAGCATGATCTGGATCAGCGTGCGCCACGAATTGGCGCCATCGACCCTGGCCGCGTCCACCAGCTCGGGCGACACCTGTTGAAAGATGCCGCGCATGATCATGATACTAAACGCCAGGTTCAAGGTGATGTAAGGTAAGATCAGCCCCGGCAAGGTGTTGATCAGGCCCAGCCTGCGCTCGAGCTGGAAGACCCCGATGATCGAGACCAGGCGCGTCGGGAAGAAGAGGGTACCGACCAGGATCAAGCCTACCACCATCGCTCCGGGCAACCGGAGATGCGCCAATGCATAGCCCGCCAGGATCGCGATGATCGTCGTGATGACCACGGTCGAGAGGGTCACGATAATGCTGTTGGTGAAGTTGTGCACCACGCTGGGCATCTTCTGGAAGACGTAGGCGTAGTGGGTGAAATCAAAGACCTCGGGCCAGAGCCTCCCCGTATAGGCGTCGCGCAACGACTTCACCGAGGTCAACACGACCCACAGCAGGGGTACCACGATCAACAGGCAGAAGAAGATGATCGTGCCATGCAGCAGCACCGTGTGGGCAGGGATCGGCTTTCGGCGCGTTGGCGGCACGCGGTTATCGGGACGGGTGTTTGCTAAACTCGATTCTGCGCTCGTCATGGAAGATCACTCCTAACCTTCAAGTAGCATGAGCTATGTAAGATTGTTGCGCCATTGAATCCATACACGGCGCACAAGAATGCGACTGGTTAGGCCTAGTCACGATTCCGGAAAACCCGCATCAGGATGGCGACGACAATGAGCATAGCCACGGCGCCCAGCCAACCGACGGCGGAGGCGTAACCCTGCGGCCAGGTTCCGATCTGGAAGGCCAGGTGCCACATATAGACGGTCCAGGTGTAAGTGGGCAGCGCCCGGTTGAAGCCCCCCATGATGATGAAGTCATCTATGACCGCCATCGCGCTGCCGAAGCGTAAGATCACCAGGATCCACATGATCGGTTGGAGCCGCGGGAGGGTCACGCGCCAGAACAACTGCCATTCGTTGGCGCCATCCACCCGCGCGGCCTCGATCAATTCCCTGGGAATGGAGGCCAGGCCGGCCAGGAAAAACATGGTGTGGTAGCCCAGCCCCCACCAGATCTCCACGAAGGCCACCGCTGGGATCGCGAGGGGAGAAAGCCCCACCCATTGCGGCGCATTGAAGCTATTGAAAAGGTGCAGGTAGTCGCGCAAGATGACGTTGATGGGGCCGATCTCGAAGTCGAAGAGCCAGCGCCACAGCACAAAGATCATCGCGGCAGGGATCACGGCGGGGATCAGCAGGATCAACCGGTAAACGGTTGCCAGTCGCACGTTCTTTACCCGGTCCACCAGGATGGCGACGAAGAGCGGGATGAAGATCACGCCCGGCAGAAATACCGCCGTGAAAATCGCCGAGCGCTGCAACCCGGTCAGGAAGACGGGGTCTTTGATCGCGTCGATGTAGTTCTGCAATCCCACGAACTGAGCCGGAGCCTGGCTGATGTACTTGTAGTTCGTGAAGCTCATCCACATGGACCTGAGGATCGGATAGAACATGTAGATGAAAAAGAAGAGCGCAGCAGGGAGGAGATAGATCCAGTTGTCCCAGCCATGGGTGCGCGAGAACAAAGGGCGTCTCCGGCGCGCTTGCGCGACGCGCCGTGGCACAACACTGCCAGTCATACACTACCCCTCTTGATATCAGCAGGGGCGAGACTTTCCGTACGGCACTCGCCGCGACCGATGGTTCAGATATCGTTCCCGCCATCCGCCGCGGCGCAACCGGCCGATCGTCTCGCCCCAGGCCCTCAGGCACGTACTTCAGATTGCGATCAGATACCGCAGCAGCCGGCCTTCTTGATCTCGGCCACAACGGCGTCCTTGCACTCCTGCATGACCTTCTTGGGATCCGTCTCTTCGCCCTTCAGGTACTTCTCCCAGATGGGCTGGCCGATCTGGAACTGGGTCAGGCCGAACTGATGGTTCGGGATGGCCTTGGCGTTATCCAGGCCGCCGCGCACCAGCGGCACCCAGGCCTCCTTCGCCAGCCAGTCCGGCTTGTCCTTCTCCCATCCGGCGTAGATGGACTTGTAGGGCGGCAACTGCCCGGGATGGCCGGCGGAGCTGCCCGCGATGGAGTCCTTCCAGATTTGCGGCTCATAGGTGAGCGCCTTCAGGTACTCAGCGGCCTTTTCCTTGTTCTTGCCGTACTTGAACAGGCTTGCGCCGGTGTCCCAGAAGGCCGTGCCGCCCTCACCGCCCTTGGCCTTGGGCAGCGCGCCCATGCGGAACTGCGTGGGATCCTTCCACTTTTCCGCGAAGCGCAACGGAGCGTTTTGATACTTGATGTAGTACGCAACCAGCTCCGCAGCGAACGCGACCTCATCCGGCGTCTGGTTCACGCCAGCATCGGTCGAGCCCGGCTGCAGCGCGTTGGCCGACGACAATTCCAGCATCTTCTTCATGACCTCCAGCGCCTGGAGGGCCGGCTCGCTGGTGAAGTCGTAGAGCGGGAAGCCGGTCTTGTCACCTTCCAGGTTGTAGTAGCACTGGGTGCTGATGCTGTGGGTGATCGGGGCCAGCGAGCGCCAACCGTGGGCGTCGAAGGTGCAGCCGTACTTGGCCGCGCCCTTGTCCATGACGGTCTTGGCCCCGGCCAGGTATTCATCCCAATCCGCCGGGATCTTGTCGGGGAGGCCGGCCGCGCTCAAGATCGCGTTGTTCTGCGCCTCCACGATGACGTCCAGCAGGAAGGGCCAGACATAGAGCTTGCCGTCGACCGAGCACTCCTCGCGGATCGCCGGGATGAGGTCATCGAGCAGTCCCTGCGGCAGGTAAGGATCCCACGGCTCGATCGCGCCGCTGGCGATGAGCTGCCCCATCTCGACGAAGGGGGTCACGCCGACGTAGACGTCCCACGTGCTCTCGCCGGTCTTGGCTTCGGCGATGAAGCGCGCGACGTCGAAGCCCTGCGTCGGGGCAATCTGGTAGTTGAGGCCCGCGAACTTCGGGTTGACGGTGCTCTTGATGCCCGGATGGAGATCCTCGATCCATTGGTAGAATGTGGGGGTCAGTGGGCGTCCGACCGCCGCGGGGGCGGTGGTGGGCGCAACCGGTGCTGCGGTGGGCGCAGCGACAGGGGCGGGCGTGCCGCAGGCGGCGAGAACCGACGCACCAACGGCGCCCAAGCCGGCTGCGGTCAAACCTTGCATGAACTGCCGGCGAGAAATGCGCCCTTGCTGAAGCTGCCAATACAGGCTGGCGCTTGTCTCCTCAAAATCCTTAGATGCCATGTTCTTTCCTCCTTGAAGTAAGCTGCTGTCTCAGTTCAGACGACACACGGACTCCGGTTGCGGTTAGTTCTATAGGCAGACTCCTTTCATCAAGATCGCACGCTTTCCCGTTTACCGGTGCGGCAGGGGTTAGACCCCGTATTCAGGGATCGGCAGCCGCGGCCGAAGCGGATACTGAGGTAGGACTGCACTGGAATAGTAGAGAGTATAGCAAATAGCACTTAAAAAGTCAACAGATGAAAAAAAGTCTCGCCCGGCAACCTCCTTCTCGTTCACACCCCCGAATTCTTGAAAGGCAGCGGGTTGCGCGGGACAGTCCCCGTCTCGCGCAACCCGAAAAACGCGACAAAGCTGATGCTCTCGAAAAGATCGGCGACGTGGATTCGTTGTATCTTCTCAATTCT
>MNXL01000017.1 GCA_001871755.1 Anaerolineae bacterium CG2_30_64_16 | reverse complement strand
AGACGGGTCGGCCGCGGCCTGCCCCGCCAGGTGGGCCAGGAAGGCCAGCTCGATCGCCGCGTGGTCGGGCGGCTCAGCGCCCAGGGCCGGCGCCACGCCCGCGGCGCGGTAGAGCGCGGCCACGGCGGCGGTCTGCGGGCCGAGGATGCGCCCCGTCTGCGCGGCCGATTCGTAGAGCCAGAAGCGCGGGGGCCCGTTCGTGCCCTCGAACAGCCGGGCGTAGCGCGCCCGCCGCGCCGCGCCCGGCTCGGCCGAAACCTGGCCCAGGGCCGGGAGCGCCTGCTGCGCCGCCGCGGAGCTGGCGGCGCAGCCTTGCACGGCGACGTGCAGCGGCCAGGCGCGCCCCGCCGCCGCCAGCCACGCGGGCGGCTCGGCCAACGCTTCGGCCAGGACGGCGTACAGTTCGGCGCGCATGGCCAGGTCAGGATTTCAAGGCGCTGGCGAACTGGCGGATCAGATCCAGCGGGATGGGCAGGATGGTGGCGTTCTTCTCGCCCGCCATCTCCACCAGGGTTTGCATGTAGCGCAACTGCAGGCTGGCCGGCGCAGAAGCCAGTCGTTCCCCGGCCTGCGCCAACGCCTCGGACGCGATCTGCTCGCCTTCGGCGTGGATGATCTTGGCCCGTTTCTCGCGTTCAGCTTCGGCCTGGCGGGACATCACCCGCTGGAGCGCTTCCGGCAGCAAGACGTCTTTCACTTCGACGATGTTGGCCTTGACGCCCCACGGCTCGGTCTGGGAGTCAATAATGTCGCGCAGGCGGGCGTTGATGCGGTCACGGTGCGCCAGCAGCTCGTCCAGGTCCGACTGGCCCAGCACACTCCGCAGCGTGGTCTGGGCGATCTGGCTGGTCGCGTTCGCGTAATTACGGACTTTGATGAAGGTGTCCGTGGCGTTCACCGGTTGGAAGTAGACCACCGCGTCCACCTGCACGGTGACGTTATCGCGAGTGATGACTTCCTGCGGCTGGACCACCAGCGTCTCGACACGCATGTCCACCTTGATCATCCGGTCCACGTAGGGGATGATAAAGTTCAGCCCCGGCCCGCGTTCGCCCACGAGCCTGCCGAAGCGGAACACGACGCCGCGCTGGTACTGCCAGACGATCTTGACCGCCGGGACGAGCACGAGCAGAACTAGAACAGCGATGCCGATCAGATAGATGGGATTGGAATTCATTCTTATCTCCTTTTCTATTTTTTGCCCCCCTGCGCTGTTGGAAAGTTTCCGACGGTTCAGGTTGGGGATGGACGACTTTGGATTGCACGCCTTCAATTTTTACTTACTTGAAGCGGCGTCTCTCTTCTTCATTCTGCTCACCGCCGCGCAAGATCCAGCGCGTGAGCAAGAAATAGACGGTGGCCGCCAGCCCAATGACCGTGATGACCACCATGCCGCCGGGGCCGGCCGAGGTGAAAAACGCTCTGATCGCTTCGCCGATAGACATTACGTGTTCTCCTGATTAGGCCGTTCCAGAAAAATAGATGTCCCAATATCGCCGGTTTCTCTGGGAATCTCAGGAGGTTCTGGAATGAGTATTTTTCTGGAACTATCTTAGCGCGATCGCCGCATTCCAAACAGGCTGCGGCGCGGCCTGGCCGGGAGCGTTTCGGCTTCGACGGCTTCTGCCGTTTCCCAGATTGGCACAACCGGGAAGAGGCGAGTGAACACGGCATAAAGCAACACCATCCCGGCGAACAACGAAGCGGTGATCGCCCCCTCCACCCACGTCGGTTGATAGTTCCCCATCCCCGCCATCAACGTGGAGACTAAACGAGGCCGCGTTTCCGTTGGGACGATGACCAGAAAACGCTCGAGCCACATGCCGACGTTGATCAGCACCGAGGCCGCCACCATCCAGCCGATGCGGTTCTTGCCCAAAAAAACGAAAATGATCAGCGGCAGGACGAAAACTATGAGAAACATCAGCCAAAAAAGCGGGGCAAACGCGCCGGTGAATTTCTGCCAGAAGACCTCCATCTCGTCGGGCAGGCTGCCGTAGAACTGGGTCAGATGCTCGGCCACCATCATGTACAGCCAGCCCAGCGTGAACACGATCAACAACTTGCGCAGTGAGTTGAACAGGCTGACGGTCAGCACCTCTTGCATGTGATACACCCGACGCAGGATCGCCAGCGCAATCACCACCGCTGCCGTGCCGGAGAAGATCGCGCCCAGCAAAAAGAACGGGCCGATGAGGGCCGTGTGCCAGCCCGGCTGGACGGTCATGCCGAAGACCCACGAAACGACGGTATGCACCGTGACCACCAGCATCGTCATGAAGATCGCCATCCCGTCCAGCACCCGCTCGAGGCGGTGAAACTGCTCGGGGCGTCCCTGCCAGCCGAAGGCGAGGAAGCCGTACACGCGCTGCTGCCACAGCGGGGCCTCCGTGAGCCGATCGCGGCAGAGCGCAATGTCGGGCAGGAGCGAGAGATAGAAGAAGACCACGCTGGAAAAAAGATAGAGCGATACCGCCGTGAAGTCCCACAACAGCGGCGACTGAAACCGGCCGTAAAAGATGACGTTGAGGACGCGGTCGGGTCGGCCCATGTCAATCAGGATGCTGGCCACGCCGAACGGCAGGCTGAACAGTGTGATGGCCTCCGCCGCCCGCGTGAGCGGCTTGCGCCATCCGGCGCCGGCCAACCGCAGGATGGCCGAGATGAACGTGCCCGAATGAGCCAGGCCGATGAAAAAGACGAAGTTGGTGATATAGACTCCCCAGTACACCGGGCGGTTCATCCCGGTAACGCCCAGCCCGAAAACCCACTGCCGCGAATAAGCGTAGGCGCCGAGGCCCATCACGCCGAGCAAGACCGCCCAGAGCCAACGATCCACGAACGTGATGCGGCGCAAAGGGGACAGGATGGTGTCCTCGTGTTTATTCTGGGGATGATAAGATGTCGCCAGGTGCATGGCTGATCCTTTACAGTTTGAATCTCCGCGGGCGCAGCCACCCGGCTTCGGATGGTTCCGGCGCGGGGACGACGATCTTCGACCGCGCCTCCTCGATCACGCGTCCCTCGGCCACTTCCCAGATCGAGACGGACGGGAAGAACTTGAAGAACACGACGAACAGCAAGGTGAACAACGCCAGCGAGCCGACGGTGATCAGGATTTCGGTCAGGCTGGGGGTATAGACGGCGTAGGGGATGAGCCGCGGGTGCGTCATGGTAGGCAGGATGATGTTCCAGCGCTCCAGCCACATGCCGGCCAGCACCAGGCCGCCGGCGATGGCCGTCGCCGTAACCGGCCGCGCTTTGAGCCAGGGCGCCACGCCCAGTCCGGCCAGCATCAACATCACGATCACCCCGACCCAGGCGGCCGTGGTCGCGTTAGGAGTGTCCAACGCGGCCAGGGTGGGGGCCATCGGGATGCGCTGGAGGATGCCGAACAGGATGAGGGCCGTGCTGGCCGAAGCCAGGGCCAGGCGTGGCCGGAATAGCGCCACTTTCGCGGCCCCCGCCGGCACGAGCAGCGGCGCCACCAGCACCCAGAAGGCCGCCACCATCGCCAGCGCCATCACCCAGAAGGTGGGCGCAAAGCTGCCCCACAGTTTGCTCGCCAGCACGGGGAATTCCTCCACCTGCTGGCCGGTGGCAATCCCCAGGTGTTCAGCGTAGGTGAAATAGAACCAGATGGCATTCATGGCGATGAAGAGCAAGCCCAGGTTGCGATATTGGCGCAGCCCGATGTAGCTCTCCAGCCCCAGCGCCTTGCGCACGCCGGTCATCGCCAGAAACAGGGCGCCGATGCCGGAGAAGATCGCGCCGACGACGAAGTAGGGACCGAAGATCGTCGAATGCCAGCCGGGCTGGACGGTGGTGGCCAGGATCCAGGAGATGATGGAGTGCACCGAAACGGCGACGGGGATGATCAGCACGGCCAGGACCGCGATGGCCTTCTCCAGGCGCACCCACTGCTCGTGGTTGCCGCGCCAGCCGAGGGCCAGCACGATGTATAGCTTGCGCTGCCAGGCCGGCGCGTCCGACGGGCAGTTATCACGCAGGATGGCCGCGTCCGGCATGAGCGGCAGATAGAGATAGGTGATGGAGCTCAGGAAGTACACCGTCACCGAGACGATGTCCCACAGGATGGGTGACTGCAACCGGCCGTACAGCAGGGTGAACGGCAACCGGTCGGGCCGACCCATGTCAATGACGATCTGCAACGTGCCGACCATCAGGGCGAAGACGGTGATAGCCTCGGCGACGCGGGTGATCGGCCGCCGCCATTCAGCGCCGGTCACGCGCAGGATGGCCGAAATCAGCGTGCCGGCGTGGCTGATGCCGATGAAGAAGACGAAGTTGACCATGTACGTGCTCCAGTAGACGGGGCGGTCCATGGCCGTGACGCCCAGCCCCAGGGTCACCTGGCGCACGTAAGCGGCGACTCCGATCGCGACGAGGGCGCTCAGGATCAACACCAGCAGCACGAAGGCTCGCGGGGTGCGGAACAGCGGGGCGACGATCTTTTCTTTATCGCGCGCATCTATGGCAAGCATGGCTAACCCTCACGCAGGTAGATCACTTTGGGGTGGGTACCCACTTCTTCCAGCAGGCGGAAGGCGCGCGGGCTTTTCTCCAGTTGCGTCACTGTGCTGTTCGGATCGTCCAGGTCGCCGAAGTAGCGGGCCTTGCCCGTGCAGGTCTGGACGCAGGCCGGGACGTATTCGTCGCCGCGGAACGCGCGGCCCTCGGCCTCAGCGCGGGCGCGGGCCTTGGCCAGGCGGTGGATGCAGAAGGTGCATTTTTCCACCACGCCTTTCGGCCGCACGGCCGGGCCTTCCAGCACGCCGCGGCTTTCCAGACGGTCGGGGTTGAGGCGCAGCGCCAGCGGGTCTTCCCACTGTGGCGCATACCAGTTGAAGTAACGCACTCCATAGGGACAGGCCACGGTGCAAAAACGGCAGCCGATGCAGCGGCTGTAGTTCTGGCGCACCAGCCCCTCTTCGTCCTTGTAGGTGGCCAGCACGGGGCAGACCTTGGTGCAGGGCGGGTTTTCGCAGTGCATGCAGGGGCGAGTCATGTAGCGCGCCTTGACGTTCGGGTATTCGCCCGTATCTTCGGTGGGGTTGACCGGGAAGGGGAAGACGTCGTTCCAGCGGATGGCGCGGCCCCGCGCGGCCTGTTCCGGGCTGACGGCCGGCGTGTTGTTCTCGAACCGGCAGGCGATGCTGCACCCCTGGCAGGCCACGCACTTCTCCAGGTCAATGACCATAGCCCAACGTGTCATGGGTTCTCCTTGATGGTCCGCCAAACCCTAAAGGTCTCGCAGACCTTTAGGGTTTCGATGTTACTATGCCCGATATACCTTCACCCGCGTGTTGGTGAACGCGGCCAGGCCGCTGACCGGCTCGCTGGCGGGGTTGAGCAGCACCAGCCCGTTGACGCCGCGGTTGCGGGCGAAACGGCCGACGGCGGTATGGCCCTGGTTGTAAGGCAGGTTGACCACGTCCGGCCGCAGCCCCTTCACCAGGCGCACTTTGGTCTGGGCGATGCCAAAAAGGCTTTCCACCCACACCGGGTCCTTATCGGCCAGGCCGAGCGCGCGCGCGGCCTCGGGGTTCATCTCCAGCCAGGAATTCCACGTCTCACCGACGGTCATGCCGCTGATCTCCTGCAGGGTGGGCATGTTGGCGGCCTCGCTGCGCGGGCCCAGGCTCATCAGCGTGATCACATTGAGAACAAAGGGATACTCGTTCTCAGCCTGCCCTGAGCCTGTCGAAGGGTCACCGGCATAGGCGGTCGGCTCGTAATGCGGCAGGTTGACCCCGTCGCCGATCTGCGAGATGCCCAGGCCGGCCAGCTCGTCCTTCTGCTTGCCGCCCAGCGCGCAGTTCAGTTCGCGGCTGTAGAGGTCGAAGTAGCCGTCGTGCGGGGCGTTGCGCCGGTCGCGGCCCACCACCTCGGCCAGCCAGCGCTCGCTGCCGCGGCGGGCGAAGCGGTAGCCGGGCACCAGCCACACCCCCAGCTCCCGGAACGTGTCCCAATCCGCGCCGATGTCGGCCAGGCGGAAGCGCAGTACCTCTTCGTAAGAGCGCCACGGGAAGGCCTGAGCGACTGGGCCGCCTACCGTCTGTGCAACCTTGAACAGAAAATCGGCGGTGTTCATCGTGTCATAGAGCGGCTCGATGACCGGCTGGCGCAGGGCGATGCCGGGATAGCCCAGCCCGGCGATGTGATCGTCGCCCCAGCGCTCCAGGAAGGTCGGTTCCGGCAGCACCAGGTCGGCGTGCTCAGCGCTTTCGTCCATGAACGAGGAGAAGGAGACGATGAACGGCACTTTGGCGAAGGCGTCGGCGAAGCGCGCGCCGCCGGGGACCTCGAAGATCGGGTTGGCGTCGTAGAGGAAGAGCGCCTCCACCTCCGCGCCTTCCAGGATGCGGTCGGCGACGGCCTGGTAGGCGTCGCGGGCCAGCGGGAACTGCGTGCCGGCGCCGTCCACTCGCTCGGCCTGCCGGCCCTTCTCGGCCACGGGATCGGCGGGCAGGGCAGGCCACTCGACGCAGGGCATGTACCGCTGCGTCATCACGCCGCCGGGCACGTCGATGCTGCCGACCAGCGCGTTGAGGATGTGGACGGCCATGGCCGCATAAACGCCGTCGAAGCCGCCGTTCAGCAGGCCGCCCTTGCCGGGCAAGATGGCGACCGCCGGCCGGCTGGTGGCGAACTCGCCGGCGATGCGGGCGATGGTGGTGGACGGCACGCCAGTGATCTGCTCGACGCGCGTGGAGTCAAAGTTTTCCAAGACGAAATCCTTGAAACCCTTGTGCTGTTTGCCGTCGGCGGTGAAGCCATCGAAACCGAACGCATAGTTCTTGACGAAGTCGGCGTCCACCAGGCCGGAGCGGATGATGACGTTGGCCATGCCGAGCGCCAGGGCCGCGTCCGTGCCGGGCCGGATGGGGATCCACTCGTCGGCCTTGGCCGCGGTGATGCTCTGGCGCGGGTCAACCACGACGACTTTGCCGCGCTCGGCGCGGCCGCGGCGCAGGTAGGTGTAGCCGGAAATCATGCGCTGGGGGTTGGATCCGGCTTCGAGCAGGCCCGCCCCGAAGGCCAGCACATAGCGGCTCTGTTCCAGGTCGTAGGCCGGCAGGTCGTACACGCCCTGGGTCAGATAGACCCCCAGTTTGGCCGCGGCCACGTTCAGGCTCTCGTGCGAGATGACGTTGGGCGAGCCGACCGCCTGCATGAAGCGCGTCAGGAAGGAACGCATCTGGCCGCGCGTGTCGCCGTGCAGCAGAGCCGCCCGTTCGGGGTGGCCGGCCTGGCGCAGCTCGGTCAGTTTGGCGGTGACGGTCTGGACGGCTTCGTCCCAGGTGATCGATTCCCACGCGCCCGCGCCGCGCTCCCCTGTGCGGCGCAGCGGGCCGGTCAGCCGGTCGGGGTTGTAGAGCAGCTCCGGCGCGGCCTGGCCTTTGGGGCAGAGGGCGCCCTGGTTCACCGGGTGCATGGGATTGCCTTCCAGCTTGACCACGCGGCCGTCGGCCACACGGACGAGCACGCCGCAGCCGGCCGGGCAGAGCGCGCAGGCCGACGCCACGACCTTTTCTTCGGCGCCGGTCTGGACCTGAAATTGCGTTTGCGGGGCGGCCTGCGCCGCTCCCATGACGTTTTGCAGCGCGGCGAGCGCGGCGGCCGAGCCGGCCGCGGCCGTGCCCAGTTTCAGAAAGCTACGCCGGCTGAGCGGTTGGGCCATCAGTTACCTCCACAGGCAGCGGCCGGGTTCTGCGCCTGGCAGCGAAATTCCGCGCGCGGCAGGGGATAGGCCGCCGGCGGGATTTCGGCTTTGCCGGCCGACAGGGCCGCGGTGTAATCCACCAGCGCCTGGAGCTGAGCGTCGGTGAGCATGCCCTCGAAGGCGGGCATGCCGCTTTGGGCGCGGCCGCGCAGGATATTAGAGCGGATCTTGTCCGTCTTCAGGCCGGTGTCGGCCAGCTCGCGACCGAACAGGCCTTCGCCGGCAAACCCATGACAACTGGCGCAGCCGATCTCGTACAGCTCGGCGCCGCTCTTCACCCCTGGCGCCAGCAGAACGCCAGGGAGCGCCGGCGCCTGGTCGGGCCGGCCTTTGGCGGCCCACAGCGCCCCGCGCAGGGTGCGCGGTCCGCCGCCACCGGGATTGACGTGGCAGGTGGCGCACGGCTCGCCGGTGCGCTGCGCGTATTCGGGCAGGGCGTGCGCCGGCGCCACTGCGCTCAGCGCCCACAAGACCAGGACGGCCAGGCCGACGATGGCCGTCAGTTGCAGGGCCAAAATAAGCCGATGCTTGCGTTGCATCTATGCACTCCTCAGAGGCCAGCTAAACGTGCCAGGCATCTCGCAGATGCCTGGCACGTGGGTGACAATACCGCTTACTTCGTCGGCAGAGTCTGGGCGTAGGTCAACAGATCGGCGAAGTCCTGCGGTTTCCAGTCGAGGTTCAGGCCGGTGGCCATAGCCTTGCCGGGCTGTCCGACCGAGGCCTTGTGCCAGAACTCCCACGGGTTGTCGCTGGCGATCGTACCGACGTATTCGGGGGCAGCCTCGTCACCGAAGTTGAGCGACTTGCCGTCTGCACCGTGGCAGGTCTTGCAAACGCCGTTGTAGAGCTCCTTGCCGTGGTCGATGTTGCCGCCCTTGACGGTCTTGTCCGCGTTGATGTAGGCGGACGTGTCGGTCAGGCCACCCTGGATGAAGGCGGCCATCATCTTGATCTGCGGCTCCTTGAAGGCATCCGAGAAGTTGTGGTCAGCGCTCTTGGTCCCGTTGAGCCAGGCGGTGATGTCGGCCTCAGACAGGCTGGCCGAAGCGGCCACGCCCTTGAAGCCGGTCGCATGCGAGCCTTTGCCATACGCGCCCTCGGCGCCCCGATAATCCCAGCCGTGGCATTCCTTGCAGCGCCAGGTGTCGGCGCCGGTGCGGGTGTTGGTGGTCTGCGTCTTCCACAGCGGCTGATCGCCCGCAGGGGCCTCCATGCCTAACGCCGCCATCCAGTTATCATACAGCACGCCGCCCTCGGTGATCAGCGACTCGGTCGGCAGGGTCTGGACGTAGGCCAACAGATCCACATATTCCTGATCCTTCAGGCCCAGGTCCACCATGGACGGCATGTCGGCCACCGCCGGCTGACCGAAGCGCGCCTTGTGCAGGAACTCCCAGGGGTTGTCCTTACTGAGGGTACCGACGTACTCCGGGCCTGTCTCGTCGGAGAAGTTGAGCGCAAGACCAGCCGGGCCGTGACACTCGGTGCAGTTCTCGTTGAAGACGCTCTTGCCGCTGTCCGCATTGCCGCCGATAGCGGTCTTATCGGCAGAGACGAGTGAAGTGTCATCCACCAGGTTCTCACTCATGAACAGGGAGAGGTCGATCAGCGCCTGTTCGTCCATGACCTTGGAGAAGTTGTGGTCGGGGTTGGTGCTGCCCTGCATGGTTGCCAGGATGTCGTTGGCATCCTGGCCGGTCACTTGCCACACGCCTACGAAACCGGTCTTGTGCGAGCCTTTGCCGTACGCGCCCGCGACACCCCGGTAATCCCAGCCGTGGCATTCCTTGCAGCGCCAGGTGTCGGCGCCGGTGCGGGTGTTGGTGGTCTGCGTCTTCCACAGCGGCTGATCCCCCTCGGGGGCCTCTACGCCCAGCGCTTCGATCCAGTTGTCATACAAGACGCCGCCGCGGATCACGTCGCCCTTCAGCACCGGGGCCTTGGTGGCAGCCGCCGGGGCCTGAGTTGCCGCCGGGGCCTTGGTGACAGCCGCCGGGGCCTTGGTGACAGCCGCCGGGGCCTTGGTGACAGCCGCCGGGGCTGGGGTGGCCTGGCTACCGCACGCTGCCAGGACGAGCAGCGTGCCCAGGGCCAGCACGACGAAGGACAAGAATCGTTTAGACATGGGTTCCTCCTTTTTGGTTTCAACTTGAAACTGGACGCGGTTGACTCGCCTCCACGCATCAAGATACCACGACTCTCTGTCCAAGCGGTGTACGGCTTTGTCGCGATTGTGTCCGCGTATATTTACACGGCGAGCGTCTGGCGCGATAATCCCGACTGAGGTGATTTTTCATGGCCGCGAGAGATTTGACCGTTCAAAAAACGACTCCGCCTGAGAGGCTTGGCCGCCTGCGCGATATCAGCTTCAGCCTGAAGCTGATCCAGTGGCTGCTGCCGCTCGTCCTCTTCTTGACCGCGACCGTTTACGAGCTGATCGAGCACGGCATCAAGCGGACCGAACCGTTCGCCCTCAGCCTGACGGCCGAGATCGTGTTCTTCGGCATCGGCGGGCCGGTGGCAGTGGTGATCATCTTCGGTTATCTGCGCGCCTTGGTGGCCTCGGAAACTGCGGCGCGGCAATCGCTGGAACGCCTGAACCGCGAGCTGGAGGCGAAGGTCGCCGAGCGCACGGCGTTGCTGGCGGAACGCAACGCCGAACTGGCCCGCGCCAACCAGCAGCTCCAGCAGGTGGATGCGTTGAAGTCGGAGTTCGTCTCGCTGGTCAGCCACGAGCTGCGCGCGCCGCTCACCGCGCTCAACGGCGGGTTGGAGGTGGCCCTGCAAACCGCCGACACGCTGCCGGCCCCGGCGCGGCGCATCCTGGAGGCCATGGTGAACGAAAGCCGGCGCCTGACCCAGCTCGTCCAAAACATCCTGGATGTGTCACGGCTGGAAGCCGGCCGCCTGACGCTGAACCTGGGGCCGGTGGCCGTGGCGCCCATCCTGCATCGCTCGGTCGAGGTCATTCTCGGCGCGCGCCGGCCGGTCACGTGGCAGATGCCGGCGCAGATCCCGCCGGTCTGGGCCGACGAGGTCTACTACGAACAGATCATCCGCAACCTGTTGCGCAACGCCGATAAGTATTCGTCGGCTGGCGTGCCGATAGAAGTCAACGTCCAGGTGCTGGAAAACGAAATCAGCGTGGAAGTGGTGGACCATGGCGCCGGCATCACGCCGGAAGTGCAGGCCGTCATGTTCGAGCGCTTCCAGCGCGGGCAGACCGGCGAAAACGCGCCGCCCGGCTGGGGTCTGGGGCTGTATTTCGCCCGCAAGCTGACTGAGGCGCAAGCGGGTCGTCTGACCGTACGCTCGCCGGCCTGGCCGACACCGACGGCGCCCGGCGCCGCCTTTGCGGTCAGCTTCCCGGCGGCCGCCGAGGCGCCGGAGGAGACCGAGGATGGCTGAAGTCCTGTTGGTAGATGACGATCAGAACCTGTGCCAGTTGCTGCGCGAGTACCTGAGCGGGCAGGGCCACGCCGTGCGGTGCGCCGCCAACGGCCGCGCCGGGCTGCGCGAGCTGTTCGAGCGCAAGCCGGATCTGGTGGTCCTCGACGTGACCATGCCCCAGGTGGACGGCTGGGAGACCCTCAAGCGCCTGCGTGAGGTGAGCGACCTGCCGGTGATCATGCTCACCGCGCGCGACGACGAAGCGGACGTGCTGCGCGGCTTCTCGCTGGGCGCGGACGACTACGTCTGCAAGCCGTTCTCCTTTGCCCAACTGGGGGCGCGCGTCAAGGCCGTACTGGCGCGCGGCCGTGGCGGCCCCTCGCAGGATGAGCTGCGCGCCGGCGACCTGGTGGTCAACCTGGCGGCCCGCCGCGTGCGCCGCAGCGAGGAGCTGCTTAACCTGACCCCCACCGAATTCAACCTCCTGGTGGCCCTGATGAAACGCCCCGGCGCAGTGGTCAGCAGCGAGGAGCTGGTGCGCGCGGTGTGGGGGCCACAGTACGCCAGCGAGATCGGCTTTGTGCGTCGCTACATCTGGCACCTGCGGCAGAAAATCGAGCCTGACCCGGAGCATCCGCGCTATCTCCACAACGAACGCGGCTTCGGGTACCGGTTTGAGGTCGTGGAAAGTTAGCGTCGTGGCTCGGTCAGGAGACCGGCCACAGCTCAATTGCTCAACCTGACCCCCACCGAGTTTACCCTCCTTGTCGCCCTGATGCAGCGTCCCGGCGCGGTGGTCAGCAGCGAAGATCTGGCGCGCGAGGTGTGGGGGCCGCAGTACGCCAGCGAGATCGGCTTCGTGCGCCGCTACATCTGGCACCTGCGGCAGAAGATCGAGCCTGACCCGGAGCGCCCGCGCTATCTCCACAACGAACGCGGCTTCGGGTATCGATTTCAGGCCGTGGAAGGTTAGCGAGACACCCGGAATTCCAAATTCAGTCGGTGATGGCGCGCTGGAATGGAGGCTTCAGCCGGTTTCTGGGCCAGCGGGGCCGCGTATCAGACCGGCTAAAGCCTCGACTCCGGATACAGTTGGAATTCCTGGCGAGGCGCTCTGCCGCTGGACGCTTGCACTGAACCTGCTTACAATGCGTCACATGCGATACACGAGGTCATCCCATTGTCTGTGGCCCTCAAAAGTCTTCTCAA
>MNXL01000294.1 GCA_001871755.1 Anaerolineae bacterium CG2_30_64_16 | reverse complement strand
GGCCGGTCTGCGACCGAGCCACCGTTTTCATGCGCCGTGGCGCCGCGGGCGGCATAAGGAACTGCCCTGAAAATGGCCGCCGGGTGGGTTCGTAGTAACGACTTCAGTCGTTCGTCTGCCACAGGACGACTAAAGTCGTCACTACGAACGTTTTCATCCGCCGTGGCCCTTCGATCCTTCGACGTGGCTCAGGACAGGCGGCGCGCCCGGCATGGGCATCTATCCTGCAACCCCGTCCCCAGGCCTGACAGGTTTAAAATCCTGTCAGGCCTCTTTTTTGAAATTGCCTATTGACAACCAAAACGTTTTGGTTTATACTAACTCACAGCCAAAACGTTTCGGATAGATCCGAACAAACGCCGGCGCCGTCCCACACATCCACGCTAAAGGACTCGATGATGAGCTCGACCCTGAAGGACATCGCTCAGCGCACCGGGAAGTCGATCACGACTGTCTCCCGGGCCCTGAACGACTACGATGACGTGAGTCCAAAGACCAAGGCTTTGGTGCATCGCGTCGCGGAGGAGTTAGGCTACACCCCCAACCTGCTGGCGCAACGATTGCAAAAACATCGCTCTGATACGGTGGGTTTGATCCTGCCGACCTTCGGCCCGCGCTTTTCGGATCCCTTCTTCAGCGAAATCCTGGCTGGCGTGGGCAATCAAGCGGCTGAGTGCGGATACGACCTGTTGGTCTCCACCCAGGCGCCCGGCGAGAAGGAGTTGGAAGTCTACCGCCAAAAGGTGCAGGGGCGGCAGGTGGATGGCTTTATCGTGGTGCGCACGCGCTGCCACGACCTGCGCATCGAGTATCTCCGCGGCGCGGGAATACCCTTTGCGGTCTTCGGCCGCACCGCGGGCAAGCTGGACTTCCCGTTTGTCGACGAAGACGGCGTCTACGGCATGCGTCTGGTCGCCGAACACCTGGCCGGCCTGGGACACCGCCGCATCGCTTTCATCGCGGCGCCGCCCGATTTGATGTTCGCCCGGCATCGCCTCGAAGGGCTCCGTGAAGGGCTGGCCATGCTGGGGATCCCGCTCGATGAAGATCTAATGGTCGGGGGGGACCTCACCCAGAAGGGCGGATATGAGCAGGCGGGCCGCCTGCTCGATCGCCCTGATCCCCCGACAGCCATTGCGACCGGCAACGACCTGATGGCTTTGGGTGTCATGAGCGCAGCCCAGGAACGCGGGCTGGTCGTCGGCTCGGACCTGGCGGTGACCGGATTCGATGACATCCCGCTTGCCGAACACTCGCACCCCCCCTTGACTACCGTCCGGCAGCCGATCTATCAGATCGGCCGCCAGGTGTGCCGGATGCTGATCCAACTCATCCGTGGCGAGGAGTTGGAACAACAACACGTGATTTTGCAGCCCTCACTCGTGGTGCGGCGATCATGCGGCTCGACACCACCGCAGATGTCCCCGTTGTAAGGAGGTATCTGCCCTGAAAATGGACGTTCGCTACCCGTTTTCATGCTTGGTGGTGAACGAAGTTCATGGCGACTTCTCAATTTCTCGGGGGTGGATTACCCGCTGTGGCTCGGTCGCAGACCGGCCACAGCCACCCTGAATTATTGAGAAGACACGTTAAGGAGGTGATGTACAAAACGGAAAGCATGTCACGTTCACCCTGAGCATACTGATCCAAACTCATCCATACTAGGAGGAAAGACAGATGAAACGCTTACTGGCCCTCACGTCGCTGGTGCTCCTGGTCGCCATCCTGGCCGCCTGCGCCCCGGCGCCCGCACCCGAACCACAGGTTGTCGAGAAGGTGGTCAAGGAAACGGTCGTCGTCGAGGTTCCCGCACAACCGGTCAAAAAGACGGTCGTCGAGTTTTGGACCACCGACAACGAAGAAGATCGCGTCAACACCTATGAGGCGATCGCCGGCCGCTTCATGGCCGAGAACCCCGACATCGACCTGCGCATCATCCCCATCGAGGAGGCGGGGGTCTCGCAACGCATCGCCACCGCGCTGGCTGCCAATCGGCCGCCCGACATCGTGCGGATGGGTGTCGAGCGCGTCGCGGCCTTTGCCGCGGATGGCATCCTGGACGAGGACGCGGCCGAGGCCGTGATCAAGGCGCTCGGCGAGGACGACTTCCGGGCGGGCCCCCTGCAGATGGTGACCAACCCCGCCACCGGCAAGCGGGCAGCCGTACCGTTTGACGGCTGGGTCCAGGCCATCTGGTACCGGGAAGACCTGTTCACCCAGGTTGGCCTCAAGCCGCCGCTCTCCTGGGACGACATCGATGCCGCGTGCGACAAGCTGCCCGGCACCGGCAATCTCATCTATGGGCTGGTGCTGGCCACCGATCCCGGTCAGAACTACCCGCACCAGGTTTTCGAGCAGGTCGCCATGTCCAACAACGCCTGGCCGTTCGACCAGGACGGTAAGGTCACGATGAACACGCCGGAGATGGTGGCGGCGCTCAAGTTCTACACCGACCTGCAGCGGTGCGCCATGCCGGGTCCGCAATACTGGCGCGGCGCGCGCGAGGCCTACGAGCTCGACCAGTCCGGGATGCTGTTCTACAGCACCTACATCATGGATGACCTGGTCGAAGGTTCGGGCATGGAGGCCGGCGGCAATGTGCAGATCGCGGTTCCAGACCTGGCCAAGAAGACCGGTTTTGCTTCCAAGATGCAGGGCCCCAACGACTCGGCCACCTACGGCCAGTTGGTGACGATGGGCATCATGAAGGGCGCGGATACTGCGGCGGCCCAGAAGGTCGTCCAGTACTTCCTCACCGGCCAGGACTATCAAGACGTCCTGAAGTTGGCGCCGTTCGGCAAGGTACCCGTGCTCAAGAGCGCGGTGGATGGCTGGAAAGACCTCAGCCCCTTCTTCGCCAACTACTCCGCCGAGACGCTGAATCAGATCGCCAACGGCTACGAGTCGATGCAGCGCTGGCTCTTCCGCCCCGACTACGACACGACCGAACGCGCCGTGGTCGGTGACATCGAGGGCCGGCTGTTGATCTCGCAGGCTATCAGCAACATCGCGCTGGAAGGCAGCATGACGCCCGAGACTGCGGCCCAATGGTTGCAGGAGCAGGTCGAGGCGATGCTGGCCGATCGCAAGAAGTAGCTCACGTTGTCCTCACCCCCTTCTCCCACTGGGAGAGGGGGGTGAGAGGCGCAATGTGGACTTGTCACACCCGCGAAAGCGGGTGTCCAGTGGTCACCGCCTGGATTCTGCCCTCGCTAGCGAGGGACGCCTGCGCGGGAATGGCGGATAGGCGGAAGAATTATTCAGCCTTCACGGCAGGAGAGGGTGCGACGCCACCGGCCCGGAACAGGAGGATTCCCATGACGACATCCCTGCACCCGCCTCGGCGGGCGTCGCGGTGGCGCTCGCTCGATGCCCGGGAGGCCCGCCTGGCATGGCTGCTGATCCTGCCCACCGCGCTCATCGTTTTCGGGCTGGTGCTTTTCCCGGCCGTCTTCAGCATCTGGATCAGCTTTCGTGACGTCGGGCTGGGCAACCTGCACGACGTCTTCCACGCGCCCTCCGTGGGGCTGGGCAACTACGCCAGCGTCTTCCGCGACTTCGCGTTCAAGTTCCAGAACCTGGGCAACATGGGCGCGGCGGTCAACAGCATCGTCTACTCCTTCGCGGCCACGATCCTGACGGTGGTCGTGGGGCTGATCGCGGCCCTGCTGTTGAACCGCCCGTTTCGCGGCCGAGGGTTGTCGCGGGCGCTTTTCCTGTTTCCCTACGTGACGCCCATCGTCAGCGTGGCCTTCGTCTGGCGTTGGATCCTGGACCCCCGGCCTTCGGGCGTGCTCAACGACATCCTGATGCGCCTGCACCTGATCGACGCGCCCAACGCCTATCTGGCCACCCGCGGCCTGGCCCTGCTGATCGTGATCATCTTCGAAGCGTGGCGCTACTTTCCGTTTGCCATGCTCATGATCCTGGCGCGGCTCCAGGCCATCGACAAGACCTTGTACGAAGCCGCCGAGGTCGACGGCGCCCACACCTGGATGAAATTCCGCGCGGTGACAATCCCCGAATTGCGGTACGTGCTGGGCGCGATCTTCTTGCTGCGGCTGATCTGGACCTTCAACAAGTTCGACGACATCTTCTTGCTGACGGGCGGCGGCTTCGGCACCAATGTGCTCCCGGTTCTGACCTATCAATTCAGCTTCAAGTCGTTTGACTTCGGCAAAGGCGCGGCCGCGGCGATGATCCTGCTGGTGATCCTGATCGTCTTCCTGGTCGTCTACGCGATGACCGTCATGAAGAACGTGGACGAGACCTGAAACGGAGGCCACCATGTCACAAAGTACTGCTGCTCGGGCCCGCGGCGGTGAACGCATGAACTTCATCGAGCACCTGGCACGCTGGATCACGTGGCCCCGATTCATCTTCGCCCTGGTCATGCTCTTCTTCCTGACGAGCATCCTGTTTCCGTTTTACTGGATGGTCAGCTCTTCGTTCAAGACCTACGCCGAGATCGGCGGTCGCACAGCAGTCTACGTGCCGGGCGCGCTGCGTTGGGATGCTTACCGCGAGTTGTTCGACCCCAACTTCGGCGCCCGCTTCTGGAACTTCGGCGTGAACATCATGAACAGCGTCAAGGTCGCGGTCCCGACCGCCCTGATCGCGATGATCCTGTCGGTCCTGGGCGCCTACGCAGTGGCCAGACTACAGTTCCGGGGCAAGAGCCTGATGCTCAACGGCATCCTGGCGATCTACCTGTTCCCGGGCATCCTGTTGATCATCCCACTGTTTGCCATGCTGGCCCAGATCGGCGCCAAACTGGGCTTCGACGTCCAGGACAACTTGCCGGTCCTGATCCTGACTTACCTGGCGCAGACGCTGCCCGTGGCGCTCTACATGCTGGCGAACTACTTCCGCACCATCCCCACCGAGATCGAGCAGGCCGGGTTGATCGACGGCTGCACGCGGCTGGACGTGATCTGGCGGATCACTCTGCCGCTGTCCGTCCCCGCGCTG
Source organism: Anaerolineae bacterium CG2_30_64_16 (assembly GCA_001871755.1). Lineage (GTDB taxonomy): Bacteria > Chloroflexota > Anaerolineae > CG2-30-64-16 > CG2-30-64-16 > CG2-30-64-16. The sequence continues at coordinate 7,504 of MNXL01000294.1, read as the reverse complement.
ATCTCGGTCGGGATCTACACCTTCATGATCGCCTGGAACGAGTTCCTGTATGCGCTGGTGTTTCTCAATAGCCGCAACATGTTCACGATGCCGATCCAGATCAACACCATCTTCAACGACCCCAGCCCGCGGCCGCACGTGGTCATGGCCGCGTCCACGATCATGTCGGTGCCGATTCTGATGCTCTTCCTGGGCATGGAACGCTATCTGGCGGAAGGGCTGGCGGCCGGCGGCGTGAAAGGGTAAGATCAGTATTGAACATCGGTTTCATCTCTACGCGCCTGGCCGGCACCGATGGGGTCTCGCTAGAGACGGCCAAGCTCGCCACCATCTGCCGCGGGTTGGGACACCAGGTCTTCTACTGCGCTGGCGAGTTCGACGGCGATGGCCCGCCGGGGCTGCTCGTGCCCGAAATGCACTTCACCCACCCCGAGGCGCGCTGGATTTACGATCATAGTTTCGGCGCCACGCAGCCCGCGCCGGATTTGCGTCAACGGATCGCGAGGATGGCCGGGCAACTCCAGGCGGCCGTTGGCCGTTTCGTCGCCGATTTCGAGATCGATCTGCTCTTTGTCCAGAATGCTCTGGCCATCCCGATGCAGGTGCCGTTGGGCGTCGCCCTGACCGATTTCATCGCCGAGACTGGCATCCCGACCATCGCCCACAACCATGACCTCTACTGGGAGCGGCCGCGTTTCCGCGTCAATTGCATCGCCGACATCCTGGCGCGGGCGTTTCCGCCCAACCTGCCGTCCGTCCACCACGTGGTGATCAACTCACTGGCGCAGGCCGCGTTGCGCGAGCGGGTCGGCGCAGAGAGCACACTCTTGCCGAACATCTTCGACTACGCGACGGCGGCCCCCGCGCTAACCGAATTCAACCACGACCTGCGCGACGCGCTGGGTCTGACGGAAGACCACCTGTTCATCCTCCAGCCCACGCGCGTCATCCCGCGCAAAGGGATCGAGCTGGCCATCGAACTGGTCCGCCGCCTGGGTGAGCCGCGCCACCGGCAACGCCTGCCTGGCAAACAGCCGGTCCTGGTGATCACGCACGCCGCCGGGGATGAAGGGCTCGCCTACCTGAGACAGCTTGAGGGACAGGCGGAGGCCGCTGCGGTTCATTTGATCTATGCCGCCGACCGTTTCGCGCCGACCGCCCAGGTGCGGGATGGGCAGAAGATCTACGCCCTTTGGGACGCCTACGTTCACGCTGACTTTGTGACCTACCCCAGCAGCATCGAGGGATTTGGCAATGCGTTGCTGGAGACGTTATACTTCCGCCTGCCCGCCCTGGTCAACAGATATGACGTTTACGTCGCCGACATCGCCCCCTGTGGCTTTGATCTGATCGAGATCGAAGGCGCGATCACCGAACGGGCGATCGAGGCGGCCGTGCAAGTCATCCAGGACCCGGTGCGCAGACGCCGCATGGTCGAGCACAATTACCACGTCGCCTCACAGCACTACTCGTATGAGGCGGTCACCCCGACACTCGAGTCGTTGTTAGGGAAGTGGTAGCCGTTCAACCCTTGTCTAAAGACCGCCCCTTCGACTGCGGTCCCACACACCGGGCCCTCCGCTCCGGATGCCTCCGCTGACAGTCACAGGACAGGGTGCTCGGCTCGGCTGATGTCCTAACTGATTCTGAACACGCCCAACCGAAAAAGACGAAAAGGCGCCCCACATGACACCCGAAGAACGCATCTACACACACCTGGCTTTTCTCTATGGCCAGGCGGAGGCTGTCCGGTTTTGGGCGAAGCTGGCAACGCGCCTGGCTGACTTCCGCGCACGCAACCCCCACCTGGCGCAGGACGTGCGGCCCCCGGCCGAGCGGCTCACCGAGCGCGACGCCATCCTGATCACCTACGGCGACCAGTTTAGCGAGCCAGGCCGGCCGCCGCTGCAAACCCTACGCGATTTCCTGCGCACGCACCTGAACGGGGTCCTCAGCGGCGTGCACATCCTGCCCTGTTTCCCCTCCTCCTCGGACGACGGCTTCTCGGTGATCGACTACCTGCAGGTAGATCCCGATCTGGGCAACTGGAACGATATCGCGGCCCTGGGCGACGACTTCCGGTTGATGTTCGACGCGGTGATCAATCACATCTCGCGAGAGAGCGCCTGGTTCCAGGGCTTCCGGCGGGGTGACGTTCCCTATGTGGGCTACTTCATCACCGTGGATCCCACGGCCGATCTTTCGACGGTCGTCCGCCCGCGGGCGCTGCCTCTGCTCACCGCCATGGAGACCTCGCGCGGCGTCCAGCACGTCTGGACTACCTTCAGCGACGACCAGATCGACCTGAACTACGCCAATCCCCAGGTGTTGCTGGCGATCATCGACGTATTGCTTCACTACGTCGAACACGGCGCCGAGATCATCCGCCTGGATGCCATCGCCTATCTCTGGAAAGAGCCCGGCGCCTCGTGCATCCACCTGCCGCAGACCCACGCTGTGGTCAAGCTGTGGCGTGCCATACTGGATGCCGTCGCGCCGAAAGTCATCCTGATCACCGAAACCAACGTGCCGCACGCCGAGAACGTCAGCTATTTTGGGGACACCCTGCCGGAGACGGGCAGCACCGACGAAGCGCAGATGGTCTACAACTTCTCGCTGGCGCCACTGACGCTGCACGCGCTCCTCACCGGCGACGCGACCCGGCTGAGCTCCTGGGCCGCGACCCTGAAAACTCCCACACCGGGCGCGACCTTCTTCAACTTCATCGCGTCGCACGACGGCATCGGCGTGCGGCCGGCCGAGGGCATCCTATCCCCGGAGGAACTGCACGGGTTGGTCGAACGCACGGTGGCCCACGGCGGCCAGGTCTCGTACAAGGCCAACCCGGACGGCTCCAGGAGCGTCTACGAGTTGAACACCACCCTGTACGACTTCCTCAACGACCCCGCCGCGCCCGATGCCGAGCGCGACGTCCGCCGCTTCCTGGCTTCGCAGGCGATCCTGCTCTCCCTGGCCGGAGTGCCGGGCATCTACGTCCACAGCCTTTTCGGCTCGCGGAATTGTCATGGCTGTTTTGAGGCGACGGAGCGGCCGCGCTCGCTGAACCGGGAGAAGTTCAAGCGAGACGCGCTGGAAGCTGTCCTGGCCGACCCGGTTTCTCACCAGCGCCGGATCTTCGACGGCTACCGGCGCCTGCTCCGCGTGCGCCGCGGCCATCCGGCCTTCCACCCGGCCGGTGACCAGCGCGTCCTCAACCTGCACGATGCCGTGTTTGCCGTGCAACGCACCGCGCCGACCAAGGATGAAACCGTGCTGTGCCTGGTCAACGTCTCGGACCGACCTCAGCGCGTCCCCATCGCTGCGGCCGCCCTGGACGGGTCGATGCCTCCTGTCTGGCGAGATTTGGTCGGTGGCAACAGCTATCGTGCAGGTCAGGCCCATCTGGAGATCGCATTGGCCGCGTATCAGGTGGCGTGGCTGGTGGGCGGGTGACAGCGCGACGAGTAGGGGCACGGTCACAGACCGCATCGTGAGCGGCTCTTCCGAGCTTGTCGAACGGCGGCCCCAGCAAATATCGACAGGTCCCCGACACCTTCGAGGCGCCGGGGACCTTGCGCGAAACCCGACATCAGGATCAGCGTATAGCTGAATGTCAAACGGCAGCGCTGGCTGTCGAGTGAAGTGAGTCGGGGGGCACGGTCACAGACCTCATCGTGAGCGGCTCTTCCGAGCTTGTCGAACGGCGGCCCCAGCAAGTAGCAGGTTTCGCGCAAGTCTATGGAGGAAGCATTATGTTGCGAAGCATCTTTCTCATCCTATCCCTGATCCTGATGACGGTGGCCGGCTGCGTCCTGCCCACGCGGGTCACGGGTTCGGGCAAGACCGTGAACGTAGAAAAGGACTTCACCGGTTTCAGGCGAGTGGAAGTCGGCAGCGCATTCGCCCTTGACATCACTCAGTCGGAAGCGTACAGCGTCGTCATCACCATCGACGACAACCTGAAGCAGTATCTCGAAGTGAGCCAGCGGGGCGACACACTGAAGATCAATCTGAAGCCTGGCCTGAGCTTCAACCTCGGCAGAAACACGCTCCAGGTCGCCATCACCCTGCCCGAGCTGACCGGGCTGGAGCTCAGCGGCGCCACCCGGGGCGCCATCAGCGGGTTCAAGTCCGAGGAGGATCTCGACATCGACGTTTCCGGGGCCAGCACGCTGCGTGGCGATATCACGGCCGGTGACGTTCGGCTCACGGCATCGGGCGCCAGCACCGTGACCCTCACGGGTGCGGGGCAGACGGGCCGGCTCAACGTGTCGGGCGCGAGCCAGCTCAAGCTGGCCGATTTCGCGCTGACCGACGTGGACGCGGACGCCAGCGGCGCCAGCCAGATCACACTGAACGCCAGCGGCAAGCTGGATGCCAGCGCCAGCGGCGCGTCACGGATCCATTACACGGGTAACCCGCAGGTGAAGCGGGCGGATACGTCCGGCGCATCGACTATCTCGGGGGAATAGCATACGCCCGTATGACACCCGCGTTATTCCCACGCACACGTCATTCCCGCGCAGGCGTCCCTCGCTAGCGAGGGCAGAATCCAAAGACCTGGTTCCCGCGTGCGCGGGAATGACGTCCCGCGTGCGCGGGAATGACGTCCCGCGTGCGCGGGTGTGACTGAGCGAAGCATGTCCTGAGGTCCCTCCTGAGTTACATCCTGAGTTCATCGAAGGGCCTGTCGAAGGGGTCCCTCCTGAGTTACATCCTGAGTTCATCGAAGGGCCTGTCGAAGGGCAACGGCGAAGGGCCGAAAACTGAAATGCGCTTCGTACCAAGACAAAGGAGACGAGGATGCACGAGGAGATCATTTTCTCGGGGTTCGGTGGCCAGGGTGCGCTCTTTGCCGGGCAATTGCTGGCCTATGCCGCGGTGGACGCCGGCAAGCACGTGACCTGGATTCCGTCCTACGGACCGGAGATGCGGGGAGGCACCGCGCATTGCACGGTGGTCGTGTCCGATGAACCGATCGGCTCGCCCCTGGTGCGGCGACCGACGGCCGTGGTAGCGCTGAACCTGCCCTCCTTTGACAAGTATGAAAGTTTGGTTAAGCCGGGTGGCTTGTTGGTGTACAACAGCTCCTTGATAGCTGAGCCGCCGCAGCGCTCCGATATCCGCTACGTTCCCGTGCCGGCCAATGAGATCGGCGAGACGTTGGGCAACGTGCGCCAGGCGAATGTCGTGTTGCTGGGCGCGCTTCTGGCGATCACCGAAGCTTTGCCGCTGGATGCGGCGGAAAGCGCGTTGGATGCGCATCTGCCCGAACGCCAACGCAGGTACCTGGCAAGCAACAAGGAGGCGTTGCGCCGGGGCGCAGCGCACGCGCTCAATGTGTAGTCGTTCGATTCTGGGGCCTCAACAAGGAGGTTGAGCCATGGCAACCCTGTGGAAGAGTCGCTATGCGCAGCGTAACCAGCGCATGGGACGCTCTGTCATCCGGGAGCTGCTCAAGCTGACCATGCAGCCGGACATCATTTCATTCGCCGGCGGATTGCCCGCGCCGGAGCTTTTTCCGGTCGATCGCTGCCAGGAGGCCGCCTGTCGCCTGTTCGATGAACACGGCGCTCAGGCGTTGCAGTATGGCCCGACGGAGGGCTATCTGCCCTTGCGGCGCGCCCTTGCGGCGCGGATGGAACGCTACGGCATCGATGCGAAGCCGGAGAACGTGTGTATCACCAACGGTTCTCAACAGGCATTGGATCTGATCGGCAAACTGCTCTTGAACCCCGGTGATCGCATCCTGGTCGAAGAGCCCACCTATCTCGGCGCTTTGCAAGCCTGGAACGCCTACCAGGCGGAGTACGTCACGGTCCCCTGCGACGATCAAGGGGTGCGCACCGACCTGCTGGAGGCCGCGCTGCGGGTCGGCCCGAAATTCATGTATATTCTGCCGAACTTCCAGAATCCTGGCGGAACCACGTTAGCACTGGAACGCCGGCAGATGCTGGTGCGCCTCTCCAACAAGTACGGCATCCCGATCGTGGAGGATGACCCATACGGCGCGTTGCGCTATGAAGGGGAGCACTTGCCGCCGCTTGTGGCTTTGGACGCAGACTATCAGACGACCGCCGGGCTGAACGGCCACGGCTACATGGATGGCAACGTGATCTACCTGGGCACCTTCTCGAAGACGCTGGCGCCTGGTCTGCGCCTCGGCTGGGTGGTCGCGCCCGAAGAGGTGGTCGACCAATTGGTGATGGCCAAGCAGGGCGCCGACCTGCACACCAGCAGCCTGGATCAGATGCTTGTGCACGAGCTCGTCCAGGGCGATTTCCTCGACGAACATATCCGAGTCATCCGCCAGGTGTACGGCCAACGCCGTGACGTCATGCTGGCGGCCCTGGCGCGCTACTTCCCCGAGGAGTGTTCCTGGACGCATCCGGCGGGCGGACTGTTCTTGTGGGCGCGGACCCCGGATTGGATCGATACCGGCGACCTGATGGCTGAAGCGGTGGCGCACAAAGTGGCCTATGTGCCCGGTTTCGCCTTCTACACCGACAGCCAACGCGGCCGCAATACTATGCGGTTGAACTTCTCCAACGCGCAACCGCCGCAGATCGAGGAGGGCATCAGACGGCTGGGCGATTTGCTGAAGGAGAAGATCGCAGCGCGTTCCGGGCAGGCGGTGCGCGCACCGGCGCGAGATGCTCCGTCGCCTGACAGTTTGGAGATTACGGCGCAAGGCAGTACACTACAGACGCAGACCGCGTTTCGTGCCTGAAGGCGGGGGGTTGCCACGTACTGGGCGGGGGCGACCCCATCCCGCGCGCCGGTGTCTACGGGGATGAATCAAAGCGGAAGGAGTTCGGCTCTATGGAGAAAATGTGCGTGCGTGAGATCATGACCAGCCCAGCCATCGTGGTCTCCCCGGAAACCACCCTGCCGGTCGCCAACACGCTGATGAAGGAAAACCGGATTCGCCACCTGCCCGTGGTGGACAACGGCCGCCTGGTCGGCATCGTCAGCCGGGGTGACCTGCGCGAGGCATCGACCACGGCCGCGGTCAACACGGATTCGTATGAGTTCAATTTCATGCTCAGCAAGCTGACCGTCGGCAAGCTCATGACCCGCAAGGTGTTGACGGTGACGCAGGACGCGCCCATCGTGCATGCTGCTGAACTGATGACCGAACACAAGATCGCTTGCCTGCCGGTGGTGGAGACGGACGGCTCGGTCGTGGGGATCGTCACCGGATCCGATCTGTTGAAGATGTTGGTGCGCGAGTTGCGGCGTTTGGAGCAGGGTGGGGTGTCGTAGCTGATTTCCCGGATGGCTCGTCACCGGGCCTGAGTCAGTCTTGAGTTTGTCGAAGGGAGTGCTCCAACGGATCTCTGGCTGACTTACCGCGGCCCTACGGGCCAGGCCCCGGAGTGATCTGGGGCATTACGCAGACCTCCGCGGGTGTTAGTCGGGCCCACGGAGGTCTTTTTCTGGCTTCGGCCGGTTTTCAGGAATTGGTAACCCGCCCAAGACATGGTACAATGGCGCCCATGAA
>MNXL01000124.1:13921-17549 GCA_001871755.1 Anaerolineae bacterium CG2_30_64_16 | reverse complement strand
TGACAAATCTGACCGATTGAGTATAGTTAACCCATGATGAGATCAGCGCTAAGGGTCCGTAAAGGAACAACTTCCATTGATGTCATTCTGAGCGGCTCTGCCCCGAGCCTCGCGGCGTACAGTCAAAAAAGCGAAGAATCTCCTTGCCGCAGGCGGGACCCCTTCGCCAGGCTCAGGGCAGGCTCTTCGCTGTCTTGGCGCTGTGGCGTAACACTTGGGGCCAACCCGCTCAGAGCTTGCCCTGAGGCCCCTCCCGAGTACATCGAGGGGTGCAACGAAGGGGTGACATGGGAACTTATATTTTTACGAACCCTAAGAGCGTTACTCTCAAGAAAGCGCCTCGCACGTGGCCGGTTCGCGCTCTTCTTGACTTTGTTCATCTTGTCGGGTTGTTCATCCACGATCGATTTGCTGCAATCCGCTTCTGCGACGCCTGTGCCGGTGGCCACGGTGATCCCTCAGCAGCACGACCTGTCGATCTTAGGCGTTGACTTTGACCCGCCTCTGAACTACGAGTTGATCGTATCCAACGGCGGTATCACCTTGCTGGTGGCTGTCGAAAATCGCGGCTCCTTCACGGAGTCGGGGGTCAATCTGACGGCGCGCTTGATGGACCGTGCGAATGCGGCCAAAGCCCGTGAGCTGCTCAATGAAACGCTGACACTGGATGATGTGGCGGTGGGCGAGGTGCGAGTGGCGCGGTTTATGCAGGTATCTGATCTGCCGGCGCGCGATAGCTATCATCTCGTGGTGGAATTGGCTCCTGTGGCGGACGAAGTGGATACCGCTGACAACTATCGCGCCTACGATATCGTCGGAATCGTCCGCAAATAACTTCACGATAAGTAGCTCACGATTCCTCTAGCGTTGTCCGTCTCTCCGCGATCAATAATGCGAAGTTAATAACGGACAACGCCGTCGTGCACAAAGGGGGATGAGGCCGTTCCAGAAAGACCGCTGTCCCAAAATCGCCGGTTGCCCTGGGGATCATAGAGGGGTTTGGGATGAGTATTTTTCTAGAACTATCTGAGCACTCCCAGGAAACTCCTGCCGAGAGATGCTTCACTGGTCACTTGCCGCAACGTACCTTGAGTGGTCGACCCGTTCAGCATGACAGCGGGAAAGTTTCTTACCACGCCCATGCCGCCCCACGCGGCATGGGGGTCTCAGAAGAAAAGGGCACCGGGTAGGTGCCCTTCGTTTTGGTCAAGCGATTGGCGGCCAATCGCCGCGAATGGCGGCCAATGCCCAGCCAACCGGGCCAGCCTCAATGGCCGCAGGTGGCGCAACTACCGCCCCGACAGGAAGCGCAGCCCCCACCGCTCTGACTACTGGTGACCAGGCGGCTGCTGTCGCCGTTGCTCTTGCTGATGGCGGCGAAGGTCGATATCTGGCGCTGCGCACTCAAGCTGGCGCAACGCGGACAGGAGATGGGGCTGTTGGATTCTCGCATGGGGCGGAGCGCCTCGAAGCAGGTCTGGCAATCCGTACATCTGTACTCATAAAGCGGCATGGAAGCTCCTCTCGCTCGAAACGATTTTGGAACATTCTAATCCAACCGGGATAGATCGTCAAATGTCTTGTTGCTTTTGGCGCCGGCTTGCGCTGGTCTGCCTGCTGGCAGTCGGCGCCCTGGCGAGCCTCGGTTTTGGGCCGCCAGTCCTGACCGATAGCGGCTACCCCCCCCTACGCCTCGACCCGGACGCGGTCGAAGCGCTGCTGCGAGTCGGGTACCGCCCGGCCATCACGGCCAGCGCGGCGACCGTGGTGGACATCGACGCCAACCAGACGTTGTACGCGCTGCGGCCTCACGAGCCGCTGCCACCGGCCAGCACGGTCAAGGTGATGACGGCGTTACTGACGCTGCAACGGGGCAATCTGGCCGATTCTGTGACGGTCTCCGCGACGGCCGCGAACGCGCCAGGCAGCCGCATGGGGCTGGCGACCGGCGAAGTGCTCACTGTGGAGGAGCTGCTCTACGGACTGCTGCTGCCGTCGGGCAATGACGCGGCGGTGGCGCTGGCGGAGTACGTCGGGGGCAGCGAGACCGGTTTCGTGGCCTTGATGAATGAGGCTGCGGCGGCCTTGGGCCTTGCCGACACCCATTTCACAAATGCGCATGGCCTGGATGATGGCGCAGGAACTGTCAGCGCCGCCGATCTGATCGTCCTGTCCCGGGTCGCGCTTGACGATCCGACCTTTGCCCGGATTGTGGCGACGCAGCACGCCTACGTGGCCGGCCGTTCGTTGACCAACACCAACCAGTTGCTGGGTCTTTATGCCGGCGCGGATGGTGTCAAGACGGGCACCACAGTGGCCGCCGGCGAATGCCTGATCGCATCGGTGACGCGGGACGGCCATCGTCTGCTGGTGGTCCTGCTGGGCAGTCAGGATCGTTACAGTGATGCGGTGACCCTGCTGAATTTCGCGGCGTCAGGCTGGCGTTGGAGGATGGTGGCGCTGCCCGACAACGCGCTGGCCTGGGAGATCGGCGCCGACGGCCGCGCCTATCGCCTGCGCGCCGCGGCCGTCCCGGACGTCTTTTTGCCCGCCTGGCAGTGGCCGTTGGTGCAGCCGGTACGCGTACTGGACGCGACCATACCCTTGACCAGCACCTTTCCGGTCGGCAGCTTGCGCTTGATGTTGGACGGCCAGGTGTTGGCCACGACGCTGCTGACCGCATGGCAAGGACCTTGACACTCTATGTCATTAAGTTAAGACCTGACAGGTTTCCCGAAGTAGCGCTTCAAGCCGGATTCGGTCTAATCAAAGGCGTATGCATGCTGAAAAAGTAACTTCGAAAACCTGTCAGGTCTGGGCTAGTTCCCTTATGACATTGATAGATCGAAAGAAGCTTATGTCAGAAGAACGACTTCAGAAGATCCTGGCGCGTGCTGGTTTAGGCTCGCGGCGGGCATGTGAAGAGATCATCAGCGCGGGCCGCGTGGCCGTCGATGGCCGGGTGATCACCGAGCTGGGCGCCAAAGTGGACCCGGCCGTGGCGGAGATCACCGTGGATGGCCGGCCGGTGGTCGGCGAGCGGCATCGCTACATCATGCTGAACAAACCCACCGGGTATCTGTCCGGCGCGGACCGCCGCGCGGAGTATCCTTCCTGGCAGACGCTCGTCAAGGCGCCGGAGCGGCTCTTCGCGGTTGGTCGGTTGGATCAGGACAGCGAGGGCCTCCTGCTGCTCACCAACGATGGCAGGCTCGCGCACCGGCTATCCCATCCGCGTTACGAGCATCCGAAGACCTATCTGGTGCAGGTGGAGGGGTTTCCAAACCCGCGCAAAATTCGCCGGTTGCAGCACGGCGTGATGCTGGACGATGGGCCGACTTCACCGGCCCAGGTGACGTTGCTGCGCGGGGCGCCACCGGCTCTTGCTGCCAGTGGATCCGCCAGCGCGTCGGACCGGCGGACCAGTTGGCTGCGAGTCACGTTGTACGAGGGCCGCAAACGCCAGTTGCGGCGCATGGTCGGCTTGTTGGGCCACCCCGCGCTGCGGGTGATTCGCGTGGGGCTGGGGCCGCTGGAACTGACCGACCTGCCCAGTGGCAAGTGGCGTGATCTGACCTCGGATGAAGTGGCGGCGCTGCGCGCCGTGGCGCTGCGTGTAGCGGCGCAG
>MNXL01000124.1:0-13911 GCA_001871755.1 Anaerolineae bacterium CG2_30_64_16 | reverse complement strand
CGCGCCGCACCTCCACGGACGGCCAGGCGCGCCAGGCAGACAGGACCGCTGAGCATCCGCCGTCATCGGTCCCGAGCACGATCGCGATCGACGGCCCTTCCGCTTCCGGGAAGAGCACCATCGGCGCGTTGCTGGCCGAGGAGCTGGACTACCTCTACTTCGACACGGGCGTGATGTATCGGGCCATCACGTGGGTGGCCTTGGCCCGGCAGGCGCCCATCGCCGATGAGGCCGCAGTGACCGCGCTGGCGGAACAGGTGAGGTTGGAGGTGTTCCCGCCGACCGTGGACGATGGCCGGGATGTGACCGTGCTGGCCGATGGCGAAGACATCACCCTCGCGATCCGCCAGCCCCAGGTGGAGCGGGCGGTGTCGCCGGTGTCGGCATACGCGGGTGTGCGCACGGCGATGACAGCGCAGCAGCGGCGCATCGGGCAGGCTGGCCGCGTGGTGATGGTGGGCCGCGACATCGGCACTGTGGTGATGCCGGACGCCGATCTCAAGATCTATCTGGATGCCAGTGTGCGGGAGCGGGCGAATCGCCGCTATCGGGAGCGCCTGGCGCGCGGCGAGCAGTCCGATCTCGAGCAGGTGCTGGCCGAGATGAAGCGCCGCGATTACATCGACTCGAATCGCGAACATGCGCCGCTGACCGCAGCGTCCGACGCGATCGTGGTGGATAGCACCGCCCTGAACATCGACGAGGTGATGGTCCTCGTGCGTGGGTTGCTGAACCGCTGGGCGAGCCAAAAGGGGCGCGAACGCGCGCGAGCGCAGGGGGGACAATGAACGTGAGACGCGGGATCCCAATCGGCAGGCGTTTCTGGGGCGCAGTGCTGATGTTCCTCATCCGACTGCTGCTGCGCCTGGAGGTGCACGGCGAGGAGCAGATGCCGAGGGACGGCGCGGGGATCGTCTACTACAACCACATCCATTGGTTGGACCCACCGCTGATCTGCGGCAGTATGCCCCGCTACGCCGTGCCGCTGGCCAAGGTCGAGGTCAGCCGCTGGCCGCTGATCGGGTGGGTGTTGCGGTTATATCACGTCATCTACATCATGCGCGGGATGGTCGACCGGACGGCGCTCAAGGCCACCTGGGAAGAGATGGCGGCTGGCAATGTCACGGTGATCTCGCCGGAAGGGACGCGCAGCGAAGATGGGCGGTTGCAGCAGGCCAGGGAGGGCCTGGCGTACATCGCCCGGCGCACGCCCGATGCCTGGCTGATGCCTTGCGCCGTCACCGGCACGCCGGCCTTTGAGTTCAAGCTCAAGAACATGATTCGGCGCCCGCGCGTGGTGATCACCTACGGCCGGCCGTTCAGGCTGCGCTGGCCCGCGGGGACGACCAGTCGCGATGTGCTGCGCGAAATGACCGACGAGGCGATGGCCCAGTTGGCCGCGGTGCTGCCGCCGGAGATGCGCGGCGCCTACGCGGACGCGGCCCCGAACGTGCATCGGTGGTTGGAGTTTGAGGTTTAGGCGGAATGTGGTAGGATGGCGTGGAGCGTGAAGCGTGAAGCATACTGCAACCCGCGGTAGGGGCCGCGGCGCCCGAGAGGAGGTGACATAACACAGATCAGATCGTCTGTTGGGAGAACAGCGCCCGGTCCCGATGGCAGCATGTCGGGATGACGAGGAGGAGGTTCCCCACCGCGAGGTGGGTGCTAACGCAATTTCGGATTTCGGATTTGGGATTTCGGATTTGGGGAGTGTGCGGCGCTACGCCCCCCCCCGCTCCTGATTCCCGATCCCCGATCTTCAGTTGCGGAAAATCGAACAGATCGGCGGAAGCCTTCAGGGCCACCCTCGGCCCTTATTCTCCCCCACAACTATTGCGGGTTTTCGATTGCGGATTGCGGATTGATGGAATCGGCGCGGTCTGGGTTCGGCTATGCCCAGAGCGCGGTACAGGCGCCGTCAATCTACCAATCTACCAACCTACCAATCTACCAATCTACCAATCTACCAACCTACGGAGGGGTTCCCATGTGCGGGATCGTTGGTTACATCGGCGAGCGCAACGCGGCCCAGATCATCATGGACGGCCTGCGCAAGCTAGAATATCGCGGCTACGACTCGGCGGGAGTAGCGGTCTTCAACGGCGGACAGTTGCAGGTGCGCAAGCGTGTGGGGAAGTTGCAGGCGCTGGCGGAGAGTTTGCAGGAGGAGTCGCTTGACGGGCATATCGGGATTGGGCATTGCCTTGCCCCTGACACGCTGATTCAACTTGCCGACGGGCGAGTGCTGCCTATTGCAGAGATAGAAGGGGAGGTCACAGTTCTTTCGCTTGACCCGATCACTCTGCAACTTGTCCCGCGACATGCATTCGCATTCCACCATCACGCACCTGAAACGCTGTTGGAGATTCGCACCCCGTCGTCCAGCGTCACCTGCACGGCAGAGCATCGGATGATAACAATTGATGCCGAGACGGGCGACCTGCAAGAGCGACGCGCCAGCGAGATTCAGCCGGGCGACCTGCTTCTGTTCGCCAGGCGAGTTCCTGTCCATAGCGGCGCAGAATCACTGCAGCGTTTTGCCGAGGCAATTGGATTTTCTGCTTCGGACAAACAACAGGAACTTGAGGCGATCATTCACCAGAAACGTCCCGGGTTTACCATTTCGTCGAAAGCAATTCCTTTGCGGAAGCCGCCTCTCCTTCGCCGTCTCGTGGCCCAGGGAGTTCCGCGCACCGCGCTTCGCCCCTTCAAGGGCAAAGGCTATCTGACGGAGGCGCAGGGGCAGAAACTTGTCGAACTGCTGAAAACCTATCCCGCAACCGAGAACGTGTGCACACTGCTGCAACGTTACCTGGACGGGGATGTGGTTTTTCAAGAGGTCCAAGCCGTTCGTGAAGTGCTCGCATCTGATTCATCTGTTTACGACCTGGAAGTTCCGGGCACGGAGAATTTCATCGCCAACGGACTCATCTCACACAATTCGCGCTGGGCTACCCACGGCAAGCCCAGCGAGCGCAACGCGCATCCCCACGCGGATGCGACGGGCCAGGTGGTCGTGGTCCAAAACGGGATCGTCGAGAATTTCCGCGAGCTGCGCGCCGAGCTGGAGGCCGAGGGGGTGCAGTTCAAATCGGACACCGACACCGAGGTGATCGTTCACCTGGTCAGCCTGCACTACCAGGGCGGCCGATCGCTCGCTGAGGCGGTGCGGCTGGCGCTGGGGCAGTTGCGCGGGCCCAGCGCGGTGGTCGCGCTCTCCAGCCGGGAGCCCGGCACGCTGGTGGCCGCCCGGCTGGGCAACGCGGGGGGCGTGGCCGTGGGCTACGGCGACGGCGAGATGTTCATCGCCTCCGACATGCCCGCCATCCTGGAGCACACCCGGCGCATGGTGTTCCTGGAGAACCGCCAGATGGCCGTGCTCACGCGCGACGGCGCGACCTTCAGCACCCTGGACGGGCAGCCGTTCCAGCCCGAGATCCACACGATTCCGTGGGATCCCGTTTCAGCGGCCAAGGGCAAGTACAGGCACTTCATGCAGAAGGAGATCTACGAGCAGGCTAACTCGCTCACCGACACCATCCGCGGCCGGGTCGACCTGGGCAGCGGCGAGGTGTACCTGGAGGAGGTCACCCTGACCCCGGAGCGGGCGCAAGGGCTCACCCAACTGGTCAGCGTGGCCTGTGGCACGTCGTATCACTCCGAGCTGGTAGGCCAGTTCATGTTCGAGCAGTTGGCCCGGCTGCCGGTGCGCGTGGACTACGCGTCCGAGTTCCGTTACCGGGATCCGGTGATCGACGACCGCACGCTGCTGCTGGCCATCACCCAGTCGGGCGAGACGGTGGACACGCTGGCCGCGATGGAGGAGGGCCGTGACAAAGGTGCGCACCTGGCCGCCATCGTCAATGTGATCGGCAGCCAGGCCGCGCGGGTCAGCGACAGCCTGATCTACATGCACGCCGGCCCGGAGATCGGCGTGGCGTCCACCAAGGCGTTCACCGCGTCGATCGTGGACCAGTATTTGCTGGCGATCCAACTGGGCACGCTGCGGGGCACGCTGTCGGCGGACCGCCGCCGCGGTTTGCTGGACGACCTGGCGCGGCTCCCGGCGTTGGTCGGGCAACTGCTGGATCTGTCGCGTAGGGGGATCTACGAGGAGCTGGCCCAGACCTTCTTCCAGCACACCGATTTCCTGTATCTGGGCCGCGGCATCCACTTCCCCATCGCGTTGGAGGGTGCGCTCAAGCTCAAGGAGATCAGCTACATCCACGCCGAGGGCTACCCGGCGGGCGAGATGAAGCACGGTCCCATCGCGCTGATCGACGAGCAGATGCCGGTGGTGGCCATCGCCACCCAGGACCGCGTCTACGACAAGATGATCAGCCAGATCGAGCAGGTGAAGGCCCGGGGCGGCATCGTGATCGCGGTGGCGACCGAGGGGGATGACTTCATCACGACCAAGGCCGATCACATCCTCACCATCCCGCCGATGTCGGATCTGTTGACCCCGGTGCTGTCGGTGATCCCGCTGCAACTGCTGGCGTATCACGTTGCGGTCCGCCGCGGCGCGGATGTGGACCAGCCGCGCAATCTGGCGAAGAGCGTGACGGTGGAGTAACCAGTAGACCCTTCGAGACCCTTCAGGTTTTGTTGGCATACGCGATGACTGCCGTCGACGGCGGCTTTCAGCTCTCGAAGTGCGCGTTGGTTACGCGGAGAAACCTGAAGGGTCTCAGGCGATGCTCGCCGCGCGCGAGGGCTTTGCGCGTGGGGAAATGGTTATGACGCTGGATGCGATCTGATGATCATGGAAAGCTATAGGGTTCGACGGCTTCCATATCTGGCATAGGGTAATGTCGGGTGTTGCGTGTGATCAGCGTGGCGTCGTATTCTCTGGCGGTGGCAGCGATCAAAGCATCAGGCAACGCCAGGCGCATGGTGGCATGGAACGCATCGCGGTATGATCCCGCTCGTCGGGCGATTGCGCCATCCACGATCAGGCGTGACATGGCATCGAACAGGGCCTGGATCCGAGGCATCTCACCCACCCGAACGTGTGAGTAGATCTCCGCCTCGCTGATGACGGAGAAGCAAAGCGTTGCGCCGTCAAGTATCAATGCACTGAGAAAATCACGAGCAGAGTCGTACCCACGCAAGTGGTCTATCAGCACATCGGAATCGATCAGGTAGTCACCGAACGCCAAGTCGGGCCTCCCGGTCTTGCCATTCCTCGCGCATTGAGCGAACCATAGCGGTGCTGTCACCGGTCAGATCATCCCGGTCGCGCCAGACGCCAAAACTGTCCTGCAGGGCAGCCTGGACATTATCAGCCAGCGATCGCTTGCGAGCGACCAAAAACTCGGCGAAGTCAAGTACTTCGACTGCGCGTTCGTTCGGCAGTGCTCGCAGTAACTGCTGCAATCGTTGTTCCGTAGTCTGTGTCATTGACTTCATGGACGTTCTCTCCATCTTTAGTATTTCTGATCGGTGCAGGTCGGCCACGCTGATCGACGGGATTGCTCGGCGACCGATATCCTACCACAGTTGCTGGGGCTGTTCAACTCTCAAGGACCTTGTGATCAGCCCCCCTCCTCACCCTGGATGATGAGATCACGTCTCTTCGAAGCGCGCCAGCACTCTCTCGAGCCACCACCGGGCTGCTTGCGGTGAGGCCAGGCGGCAATCGGCAGCGGTTGCGCGCGGCGCGTTGGCGATGACGATGGCGACCCCGCCACGGCCTTTCACGACCCGGAACGCCTCCTCATCTTTGTCATCGTCCCCGAGGTAGACTGGCAGCGCGTCCGGCCAGGGCGCGTTTTCAAGGATGTACTCGACCGCCAGGCCCTTGTTCCCCAGGCTTGGCCCGATCTCCATGAACTTGTGCCCGCCCAACAGGCGAAAACGGCCCGTCTTCAGCGACGGCGTCTGGCTCACGATCCGGTTGGCGGCGACCAGGACACGCTGGGCTGTGACGTCGTCGGCGAAGCGAGCGTGCAGCGCCAGCGCCCACCCCTTATCCTCCAGGAAGAAACCCTCCCGGCCCGCGATCAACTTTTCCCAGCGGGGCTTGATCAGGTCCAGAGTGGGGCGGATGGTGCTGTAAGGGACGCGGTCGATCCGGTCGCCGGTGGGCGTTTGCAGCTCGACGCCATAGGCGCCGGCCAACAGGATGCCCGGGACCGGCAGCAGCTTTTGGACGTGGTCCAGCCGCCGGCCGCTGATCACGGCCACCCGGATCCGCTCACTGGCGGCCAGGCGCGCCACCAGGCCCACGACGTCCGGATCGGGTTCGACGTACTCGGGCGTGGCCGCGAAATCGGCCAGGGTGCCGTCGTAGTCCAGGAACAGCCAGAGGCGCTCGGCCGCGGCCAGGCGGTCGAGCAGGGCAGGGGTGCAGGTGTCGGTTGGGGTGGTCATGAGTGATGTGTTCCGTACTGCGTACTGCGTACGCCGATGCGATTCCGTTGATGACTTTACTTCAGCAGCGGTTTGATGTCTCGCTCGTAAATCGCCCGCCAGGTGTAGCGCCCCCGGACGCGGCGGCGCAGGCGTTGGACCGGGATTTGGTCTACCAGGTCCAGGATTTGTCCTGCGATGTAGTCAGGCGGGTCCTCGGGGTTGAAGATGAGCACGTCGTCATCGCCAAGTTCGCGGGCCGCCGGCACGGCTTCGGTGGCGACTACGGGGATGCCCGCCAGGCCGGCCTCCAGGATGGGCATTCCAAAACCCTCGCGGTGGCTGGGCATGAACATCACGTCGCTGAGGCGCAACAGTTCGCCGACCGTGCTGACGTCGATGACGTGCGCTGCATCCGGGTTGGGGCCCGACTCGAACACGAACCGCATCTCGGCTTCGACGTTCAATTCACGGCGGAGGGCTTGTAGTTCCCTGAAGTACGCCATGCTGGCCGGGTCGTGCGGGTCGGGCGGGCCGGTGAGCACCAGCTTTGGGCGGATGACCCTGGCCTTCAGCGCGGCGACGACGCGCAACGCGTACTCGATGTTCTTCGCCTGGGTGACGCGCACCGGCATCAGCAGGTTCAGATCGCTCGCCAACATGCCCAGCCGCCGCGCCAGCTCGTAACCCGCGGGGGACAGGCCCAGCAAGGTCGCCGGGTCCACGCCGTTATAGACTGTGTGGATCGCGTCGAGGGGGCAACCGAGCAGCCCGCCCAGGTCGCGGCGGCGGCTTTCCGAGACGACCACGTACGTCACGTCCGGCCGATAGGTGCGCAGCAGGTCCCAGGGATAGCCCTCGTGGACCTTTGCGCGAGAGTGCGGGCTGGTCCAGGTGAAGTCGTGGCACCAGGCGATGCAATGCCGGATGGCACGGGCGTCCAGCAGACGGTAGAGCGCGGCGGTCAGCGGCAGGTTGAAGTGCTTGGTGAAGGCGTTGTGCACGATCACATTGTTCATCTGAGCCAGCAAGGGCCTCAGCGCGTCGACGAGCAGATCGACCAACGCCTGGAAGTCAGCGGGCACGGCGCCGGCCTCCAGCGACCGGCTTGCCGCCAGGATGCGGGGGTGCTGCGAGTCCATCTCAGGGACCAGGACGAAGTCGGTCCCGGCCGGCAGCGCGTCATGCGTACCCCGGCCGGCGATGACCATGACGACATGGCCGGCCTCGACGAAGGTCGCCGCGTGGGCGTCGACCACCACCTCCACGCCGCCGATCACGGGGGAGGCGCTGTAGTGCAGGATCGCGGTTCTGGTTTGCTTCATAGTTTCAGCCTGGTAACGGTTTCCAACTGGCTACAGAGCCACATCTCGATGTCGTTTTCTTCGACCAGCGTGCGCAGCCGTTGGCCGCGTTCGCGCCGCTCTTCGGCCGGCATCACCAGCGCCCGGTGCAGCGCGTTCGCGGTGGCGTAGATGTCGCAGGCCGGGATGACCAGCGCGGCGGGCTCCAACTGCTCCCGCGCGCCGGTGCCCTCCGAAAGCACCAGCGTGCCGTCCCGCCGATTGACCACGGGGCCTTCCTTGGCTACCAGGTTCATGCCGTCGGCGGTGGCGTTGACCAGCAGGGCGTCGTAGCGCTGCATCGCGGCCACGGCGCGGGGATAGCTCTCGCCGACCAGGACGCGCACCGGTTCCCAGTTGCTGCTGCCGTAGTGCGCGTTGATCTGGCCGGCCGCAGCCATCACCGCGTCCAGGTAGGCGCGGTATTCATCCACATCCAACCGCGAGGGTACCAACAAAGCCAGGAATTTCACCTTCCCGCGGTGCTCGGGATAGAGTTCGAGCATCTCCCCGAACGCCTGGAAGCCGCGCACGATGTTTTTGCTCGGTTCGATGCGCTCGATGCGCAGGATGAGCTGGCAGTCCCCTACCAGGTTCTCGATGTCGACGCGGTGCTGGGCCACCTCCTGCGACCGGGCGAGCCGCTTGAGCCGGCCCACATCGATGGAGACAGGGAACGCCCGCACGTGAGTCGCGTGGTTGCGGTACCAGACCCGGCCGCGGCCGTACCTCACGCCCACGCGATTCAGGTGCGTCTGGCACGTGCGCATGAAGTTGAGCGCGTCGGCGTGGGTCTGGAAGCCGACGATGTCCGCGCCGCAGAGCCCCTCCAGGATGGCGCCGCGCATGGCCGGCGGCAGGATCCGCCAATACTCGGCGCCGGGCCACGGGATGTGGACGAAGTGCATGAGCACCGGGCGTTCGCTGGGGCGCATCTGGCCGCGCACCATGCGCGGCGCCAGGTAAAGGTGGTAGTCCTGCAGCATTACCAGGGTCGGCTGCCCGTTGGCGCGCACCTGCTCCACGATCGCGTCGGCGAAAAGCTGGTTGATGGCGACGTAGCCATCGTCCCAGGCCAGCCAGGTCGAGCGGTCGATCACCGGCGCCAGGGGCATGTTCCACATGGAGTGCTGCAGAAACCAGAGCAGCGGGTTGGCGATGACGTTGTAGTACCGGTCGTACGCCTCGGGTTCGGGCGCCAGGAACTGCACGCGAATGTTGCCGCGGTGTTTGCCGGTACCCATGGGCACATCACCCTGCCCCCATGCCATGTCGGCCTCGGTGCGGGCACAGGCGATCCACGTGGCGTCGATCTGCTGGGCCAGGCCAGTCAACGCGGTCACCAGCCCCCCGGCGCCGCGCGTGAATGACCGGCTGCCGTCCTCGGCGGTCTGAAAGGTGACCGGGCCGCGGTTGGCCGCGATGATCAGCGATCGGCTGGCGAAAAAGGTGTCTTGGAGTGCCCGGCATCGTTGACGGGGATCAGATTGCTCCCGAGTGTCTGGCATGGTGGCCTCCATTTTCAATCCTCAATCCGCCTCGCGGCTCGCCTGGATCGCCAGGTCGATGAACACCGCGGCTGTCCAGCCGAAGATGTCCGCGGCCCTGGCTGGCGCCGCGCCGGTTTCGCCGTTGTAGTATTCGTGGATGCTGGGCTGCCCCATGATCAGCGCCAACGTCTTGTCGCGCAGCGTCCGGGCCAGATCATGCCGGCCGACCTGGCGCAGCGCCTCGATGAAGAAGTAGTTGATGTTGGCCCAGACCGGACCGCGCCACATCGTCTCGGGGTCGTAGTGCGGATCGTCCCGGGCCACAGACGGGATGACGTACTCGCCCCAGAACTCGTCCGGGTTCGTCAGGTGGCCGATGACCCGATCGCGGATGGGGTCGGGCAGTTGGCCCGTCCACAGCGGGTAGAGGTTGAACGGCGTGATCACGGGGATGGGCTGTTCGTCGTGGAGCGCCCGGAACACCCCCGCGTCCGCGTCCCAGAAGTCCTCGATCATCCGGCGCACGATGGCCGCGGCGCGGCGCCGCCACATCGCGCCTTCGCTCGCCATGCCCAACGCCTCCGCGATCATGGCCAGCGAGCCCATCTGCACGCACAGGTAGGTGTTCAGGTCGGGCGATTCCACGGGCATGCCGTAGTCCCACAGCGGGTTGTCGTCCAGACCGGAGGAGTAGGGGTGGTTGTACTGGGCCAGGCCGTCTGCGTCGTCGTCGTTCATGCTGAACCACCAGGCGTTCCAGCGCACCAGCGGCACGTAGATCTCCTGGAGGAAGGCGAGATCGGGCGCGGTCTCGTGCAGCTTGAGCGCGGCCCACGCCATGATGGGCGGCTTGGTGACCTCGGCGCGCTGCGGGTGGTCGATCTCGGCGATGACGGCCTCGTCGTAAACCGCGTCGGGGATCATGCCGTCGGGGAGTTGGCAGGCCAGCATGGTGCGCAATTGGTCGCGGGCCAGCTCCGGGTCCACGTGGCGAAAAGCCAGCGTGTGCAAGCAGGCGTCCCAGTTCCAGACCCCGACGTACTCGATCTTGGACGGCATCATGGCCTCGTGGGTTACACGGCCCAACGGCGCGACCAGATTGTTGCTCATGACCCACCAGGCGTAGTTATACTTGTGGCGGTAGCGGTCGGCCACCGGCGGCGCCTTGGCGAACCATGCCGCCCACCGCTGTTCGGCGCTGGCCAGCGTCAGCGAGGCGGGAACGACCGGGCCGTCGAGCTCCGGGTCCGTGCGGACCTCCAGGTGGATCGCCAGATCCTCGCCGCCGTCTACGACAAACGTCACCGCGTACGCCTCCCGCTCCAGACCGACCTCGTTAGTGACCACCTGGCCGTTGGTGCGATAGGCCATGTTGCGCACCGCCTTGAAACTGCCGCCTGCCTCGCTGCGCTGCCACAACTGGGTGCTCACGCGGAAGCGGATCCCGGCCGGCGCGCCGTTCGGCAGGCCGATGGAGAGCGTGTCGCCCCGATAGAACGCCAGCGTGAACGCGCCCAGCCGCGTTTGGAAGATCAGCGCGTGGGGATAGGTCGTCAGTTGCCAGGCCAGCGGCATGCCTTCGCCGTCGATGAAGCAGAGATCCTGGAGATAGGGCGGCCGGAAGCGATAGACGTCGAGGCCGGGCTGAAGCGCGGTCAGCCGCTCGGCCAGCTTGACATAGAGGCGGTCGGCGTCCCGGTATTTGAACACCAGCAGGCGCGACCCCCGGTCGCTGAACGGCACGCGCGTGATGTCGATGTGGTTTTTCAGGTCTTCGAGAGTGGGCGGTGTCGTCATGATTCTTCCTGTGGATGGGATGGTGTGTCGAGTCTTGCTGTTCTGTGCCTTGAGGATACACTGTTTTTCCGATTCAGACAAGACACACTGACCCATCTCGGTCGAAACGCAGGGTACCGATGGCCGGGACGTAAGCCCGGTCAGGTGGGATCGCCTGCGGGTTTGATGATGCCGGCGTCGATCAGGTGCTGGCGGTAGCCGGGCGGTAGGGATTCGCGTTGCGGAGGGCGAATTGGATGCGAAGTGCTTCCGACCTGCCGGGAAGCCCGTTCTGCGCGCTTCCGTTCCCGCTCGGCGTTCTCGCGCCTGACGTAGATGCTGCGCACCACCGCGATGGCGCCGACCACCAGCACCCAGCCGATCCAGGCGAAAAACAACGGACTGTGCAACATGGCTTTCGCTCCTTGTGAGATGACACCGGCCCGAGAGCAGATCACCTCGGTGAGGTGGCCTGCTTTCGGGCCGTAAGCGTCTTGGCGGAACGAGAGTCCGCCGTTCGATGAGATCGGCTTCTGAAAGGCGACCCTGGGATGACTCTACATCAGGGTCGGGGTGGTGTCAATGTTGGGGTGGCAACCAAATAAATGCCTTGCAGGTACTGCAGTGCATGTCGCGAGTCAGCCGGAGCAGGTCATCTTCCCAGTCTCGTGCCCACAGAGCGCGATCCAGATCGCGCAACGAAAGGTCCACCCGCTGGGCAAAATGCTTGCACGCCAGGCAGTATTGCAGATACTCAGTTGTCGTGGCCGGATATCGAGACGGCAGACCAGGCACATTGCTCGAGCGTAGGGTGTCCCAGGCCCGGTAATCCAACACCGTGAACTCATCCGGGTAACATACCGTCAGGATGGCCGACGCCATCGCCAGCCCGATGCCGGGAACTTGAAGCAACAGATCTACCTTGAACTGAGGCGCCGATGCCGCGCTAACCTCTCGCATCAGGGCCTCAACGGTCTTGCCTATGCTGGCAAGGCCGCGGGCGATCTTCGTCTTGGTCCGATTGGACTTCCAAATGACGATGGCGAAGAAGTCGTACGGGGGCAGAGTGCCGGTCTGAGCAAAGCGCGGGGAGACGATGTCGAACAGGTAGCGCTCCGCGTCGTAGAGAGTCGCGAGGCGGCGTAGTTCTTGCGGATCAAATAGGCTGGTCTCCGAGCTGCTCATCCTGTCCGTCCTGTTTCATGCGACGGGCGTTTGGGAGTCTGCGTCATTTGCGACCGCTCCTCACCCAGGCTTCAGCGAGTCGGTCAGTAGTCTCAAGAATCTGCCGGACTTCTTCCTGGGACAGATTGCTGTTCTGCTCTCGTCCTGCCTGTCTCTGCTACTGGAGTCAGAGCAATCCAGAAGGCGTCAGGTCACCGGTTGACGAGGGGATGAGAAACACAAACAGGTCCGGCGTGCGCAGAAGGTCACCTATTGGCAAGTCGGTGGCCCGGGACCGTCGAACCGTTGCTAACAGCCACGAAGCCGATTCTTTGCGCGCCACAGTGATCTGCGTGCTTGCCCGATAGGCGCCTTTCTCCTCAGTTGCCACCAGCACCCCCCAGTCCACGAACGACCGCACAATCCTCGGCACCGCCGTCTCCAGCGTCGAACGATTCCCCCACTCTGCGCTGATGCGGCTGACGACCTGCGCCTGGCGGAACGTACCTTGCAGCCGCAGTAGCCGTCCCACCGTCGCGGCCACGTCCCGGAAAATCGGGTAGGCCAGCAGGCACATGCCCCAATGGAACACCAACCGTTCTTCGGGCGTGCAGCCCTGGATCTGCGCGAGCGCTTCGTCGCGCAGGGGGATATGCTCCGCCGGTATCCGCCACCAGATGCGGGTGAGGACACTGGCAGTGTTGAGCCGCGCCTTTGCGCCCGGTAGTTCGCCAGCCAGTTGCGCAAGCACGGCCCGATGCAACGCGTCAGTATCGCGGAGTTCGGCGGCCAGGAGAGCAGCCCGGTCCAGCCAGCGCAGGCGAATCAAGCGGTCAAATCCGATCCTATCGGGCGCCATGAAATTCCTCTTCAAGTGCCAGGCACTTCCGCAAGTGCCTGGCACTTCTACTGCATCGTCACATGAACCCACGGGACGACGACCTCTTCGAGTGACAGGCCGCCGTGGGTGATGATCTGCTCGCCCTGGTTGGCGAAAGCGGCGTCACCAGGAGCAAAGAGCGTCAGGATGCCGGCGGGTAGGCCACCTGGCGTCCAGGCCAACGCGTCCGGCACGTCACCGCGGCCGCGTTCCAGGAATACTGGGTCGGTGTAGAACCGGACACGCGTGCCCCGGCCCTCGACCAGCACGCCTTCCCTGGGCCGGCCGATGCCGTGGGCCGCTGTGCTGCCGTGATCGCTTGCGAGCCAGACATCGAAGCCGGCCCGCAGAAGCCGTCCGATGACCTCGGCCAATTCTCCGCGTTCGGCCCAGAGCCGGACCCGCTGATGCAGCTCCTCCAGGCCGCCGACGGTGCCGTGAAGCATGTCGTCAACCGCGTTGATGACCAGGCCGAGCGCCCGCACGCGGACATCTGTCAGGGTCGCTTCCAGATTCTGCGTGCCCCGCAGCCAGCAGACCGCGCTCGGGAACAGCCCTTGCTCACCCCAGAAACGCCGCCAGCGCCGCTCGTCGGCATCGGTGCGGTTCCAGGTGTCCGCGAAGTAGAGCGGAAGCTGGCCCGCGAAGATCGCCTGCCGCGCGATCGGCGTGATGGTGGGCAGGCAGGCGAATAGGGCTGACTCCTCGCAGCGCCAAGTTAGCGTCTTCGATTGCCATGCGTCGCGCAGCACCTGCCAACCGTCCAGGGAGAGGCCGTCCAGCACCAGCAGGGCTACGCGCTCCGTCCCTTCGCGCGTCCGGGCGGCCAGGGTGTGGGCGACCTGGTGGCCGACGACCGGAGAAGGCAGGAAGGGCAGCGAGTGGAGGGCGTTGTAGTGAGTCT
>MNXL01000028.1 GCA_001871755.1 Anaerolineae bacterium CG2_30_64_16 | reverse complement strand
AACGACACCCAATGGCAGGATGATCTGCAAAACCAGGAACAACGTGATGGGAATCCGGCATCGGAGGGCAGGATGGTGAGACATCGGCAGAGCTCCTTTCGCGACGGGGACCGCGCGGCGCGCCGGGCACGATGAATCAACGGTGCAAGTATAAACCCGTTTCACCGGTTTGTCAATGGGAGTTGGGAGTTATTCGGCCTCTTTTTTTGGCCGCCGCCTGGCTATGTGAGGCATTCACCGCCCCGCTATTTCAAGACCAGCGGGAAGAGCCATCCATACCCGCCTCTGACGCAGAAACGCACCGCATTCCTATCAGCAACCGATCGCGTTCCTATGAGCAACGCGGTGGGTTCCTATCAGAAACGCACCGCGTTGCGATAATGGTCCTGTGGAAGAGCAGATGGCGTTACGGCGCCTTTTTCTACGCCTCGCTCAACGCTGCGCGCACCGCATCCAGGTGGCCGGCGCTGCCCAACTTCTCGTTCTTGTGTGCGATGAAGTCGGCGTACGCCGCGACGAAGACCTTGCCGGGCGGCCGCAGGTCGAAATCCTCGGGATGGTCGCGGAAGTGCTCGCGATGCACCCGGCACCAGACCAGCCGGCCATCGGTGTCGATGTTGATCTTGGTGACACCCAGCGGCACGGCCCTGGCGAACTCGGCCTCGTCCACCCCGCGCGCTGAGGGATCGAGCTTGCCGCCGGCCGCGTTGATCCGCTGCACCTCTTCTTGCGGCACTGACGACGAGCCGTGCATCACCAGGGGGAAACCGGACAGTCTGGCCTGGATTTGCGCCAGCCGGTCGAAGTGCAGCCCCTGCTTGCCCCTGAACTTGTACGCGCCGTGGCTGGTGCCGATGGCCACCGCCAGCGAATCGCAGCCGGTCAGCTCCACGAAGCGCCGGGCGTCGTCCGCGTCCGTCAGGAAGGCGTTGGCCTCGTCCACCGCGATGTTCTCTTCCACGCCGCCCAACTGGCCTAGCTCCGCCTCCACGCTGATGCCCCTGGCATGGGCGCGCTCCACGACGCGGCGGGTGATGGCGACGTTCTCATCGAAAGGCGCGTGCGAGGCGTCGATCATCACCGAGCTGTAGAAGCCCGAATCGATGGCGCTGTAACAGGTGGCCTCGTCCCCGTGATCAATGTGCACCGCAAAGACCGCCTCCGGGTAGATCTCGGCGGCCCCGCGGATGATGGCCTCGATCATGATGGGATTGGCGTACTTGCGGGCGCCTTTTGAGATCTGGATGATCATGGGCGCCTTGGACTTGATGCAGCCCTGGAACAACCCCAGGGCCTGCTCCATGTTGTTGATGTTGTACGCGCCGACGGCAAACCGGCCGTAGGCGAGCTTGAACAGCTCAGCGGTTGTAACGATCATGGTTTTCCTCCGAATTACATGTGACGCAAATGTCACAGGGTAGTATCCTCTCAATTTGTAGGGGCATTGCCATCACGTGCCTGGCACTTCCGAAAAGTGCCAGGCACGTTCGCCCCAGATTATTGAGAAGATACACAGGGTAATATACTCGCCACGGTCATCAGGTGAGTTTGCCCGCATCGGCGTCACCTTGTCAAGTATACTATAGCCCCTGTCAGGTCCTACTATTTGGCCATCTCGACGGCCCGGGTTTCCCGAACAACAGTGACCTTGATCTGACCAGGATACTCCAGGTTGTCCTCGATCTTCTTGGCGATCTCTTTGGCCAGAGTGATCGAGGACAGGTCGTCGATCTCCTCCGGCTTGACGATGATGCGGATCTCGCGGCCAGCCTGGATGGCGTAGGTCTGGGCGACGCCCGAGAAGGAGTTGCCCAGGTCTTCCAGCGCTTTGATGCGCTTGACGTAGGTCTCCAGCGCTTCGCGGCGCGCGCCGGGCCGCGCGCCGGAGATGGCGTCCGCGGTGGCCACGATGACCGCCTCCACCGTCTGCTGTTCGACCTCGTGATGGTGCGACGCGATGATGTTGATGACCGCCTCTGACACCCCGTAGCGTTTGGCGATGTCCGCGCCGACCTGGGCGTGCGGGCCATCCACCTCGTGGCTGACTGCCTTGCCGAGGTCATGCAGCAGCGCGCCCATCTTGGAAATCTGGACGTTGGCGCCCAACTCCGCGGCCAACATGCTGGCGATGTGAGTGGCCTCGATGGCGTGGGAGAGCTGGTTCTGGCCGTAGCTCGTCCGGTATTTGAGCCGCCCCAACAGCTTGACGATCTCCGGGTGCAACCCCTGCAAACCGGTCTCGATCACGGCCTGCTCTCCGGCATCCCGAATCGACCTGTCCACCTCTTGCTGGGCTTTCTCCACTTCCTGCTCGACGCGGGCCGGGTGGATGCGGCCATCCTGAACCAGGCGGCTCAAGGTCAGCCGCGCCACCTCGCGACGGATCGGGTCAAAGCTGGAGATGATCACGGCTTCCGGCGTGTCGTCCACGACCAGGTCCACGCCCGTGGCATTTTCGATGGCCCGGATGTTGCGACCTTGCCGGCCGATGATCCGCCCCTTCATCTCATCATTCGGCAGTGGCACGCTGGAGACGGTAGTCTCGGAGATATGGTCGGAGGCCACACGCTCCATCACCCGGGTGATGATCTCGCGGGCCCGTTCGTCGGCCATCGCTTGCGTTTCGGCATCGACTTCTCTGATTTTGCGGGCCATGTCCTGGCGGGCGCCCCGTTCGACGACCACCAGTAACTCCTGTTTGGCGTCCTCGCGACTCATGCTCGCGATCCGCTCCAACTCTGCCGTGTGCTGTTCTTCGAGCTTGCTCAGATCGCTCTCCCACTTGTCGAGCTTGCTCTGGCGCTGATTCAGCTTCCGATCGCGCACTTCCAATTGCTCCAGCTTGCTGTCAACGGTTTCCTGGCGGCGTTGAATCCGCTCCTCGGAGCGTTCCAACTCTCGGCGCCGCCGTTGGATTTCGGCTTCCGCTTCTTCGATGATCTGAACTCTGCGTTCCTGGGCGGAAAGTTCAATGCTCTTGGCCTGGCTTTCAGCTCTGGCCAGGATCCGATCGGTCTCGGCGCGCGCATTGTGGAGCGCGGCCTCGGCCTCGGATTCGGCCCGCAACATGCGCGATCTGGCAATCAGATAGCCGATCACCGCGCCTGCTACGCCAGCCAGCAGCAAGTCCACCAGCGTCCAGATCAAGAGACGCCCTGGGCTCTGCATGATGCTTCCTCACTTTCACATAAGCATAATCGGGTTATGAATGAGCGCTGGCGATTGCCAGCAGCCCGATAATTCCAGATCGGGTACTACTTCGAGCATCTTCTCTCCACGGGTGCTCTGGCCGGCTTCGTTCTGAGGCTCAGTCCGAAGGGTCTGCGACCGAGCCAGGAGGCGCGACCGGCCAGAGCGTATGGAGGTGCTACTCAGAGTCGATTTCCGCCAACTCCTCGACCAAACGCGTTACGACCTCGGCCACGATTTCGTAGTTGAACCCGCGGCGCATCAGGAAGGCGCTCAACTTGCGCCGAAAGGCCGCCGGGTCATCCTGGATCAGGTGGGCCAGACGACTGGCCTTGACCTGCGCGGCCGCGTAGGCCGCGGCCATGGGGTCCACATCTGCGATGGCTGCCTCGATGACGGGCGCGGCCAACCCTTTTTGCCGCAGCTCCTGGCGCAACGCCCGGCCCCCTTTCGGCCGGAATCGTTGGCGATTCTCGACCCAAAAGCGGGCGAACTCGGCATCATCCAGATAGCCCTGGCCGGTCAGCCGCGCGACCACCGCGTCGATCACGGTCGCATCGATGCCCGCCTTGGCCAGCCTGCGCCGGACTTCGGCCTCGCTGCGCGGGCGGGGGCTCAAGAAGCGCACGGCCCGATCGTACGCCTTCTGGATGGCGTCGAGCGCTTGCAGCCGCTCGATGTCCGCGTCGCTGAGTTCCTGGCCCACCCGCAGCCGGGCCGCCTCGATGGCGGGCAGCCCGAAGGCAAATCCGCCATCCAGGTAGACATTGACGCGATCTGGCGTGCGCTTCTGAAAACGCAGGCTGGTGATCTTGCCGGCCATGGGATCTCTGAGTACAAAAAAGAGCCGTGGCCGCGCGATCTCCCTGATGGGGATCTCGCACCACAGCTCTTGTTGAAGCGACAGTTTACCGCCCAACAGACTGCCGCCCGACGGTCCGCCGGCCGCGACAGGCCTGCGTCCTTACCGACTCAACGGCGAAAGCACGCCACATTCCTTCACGGAGAGCGCCGGGCTCTGCCGGGTGTGTCGTTCGGTTGGGCCAGCTCTGCAACGAGAGCTCAACGTGGCCGTATCTCCAGGTACCAAACCTGACCCGGACAAGGCCGCTGCGCTTACAAGCCGGAACCAAGACGGCCACCACCTTGCCACAGACTTCTTGCACAACAAGCAAGGACTTCGTGGGTCAGGCCCTGATGCGCCGCGCTATGGGCCGGTCAGATGAAAACCTATCAAATCCAACCCGAAGCGCGCATCGGGATCAGGTCCTAACCAGTTAAATCCTTGCACGACAGACAAGAATCTTCTGATGGCATGTGCCTGGTTAGTTCCGGCTTGTCCGGGTTAGGGACAAAGTACCTGGCTTCCCGTCGTTGCCTTCACGTAACCGATCGATCGGTTGGGGCTAAGGGCTTGATAACTTTCCCATGTGCTCCGCCACAATGAAGGGCAGATTCGCTCAAGTTAGTTGATCCTCAGTCCTTAGCACATTCACTCCCGCGAATTCTTGGCGCCAACGCCTTAAAAGGCGCACCGGACTTGTCCATCCATAGCTGTGGTCGTATAGCCCACCCCGAAACCGGTCATCGACCGCCGGCCCGGCCACCGCAGTGCGCTGGCAGCCGGGTTCGGGGCAGGGTGTCAAGGGCTGATGCCTATTCGTCCCGAAAATCGTCGGTGTCTTCGCCGTCACTGGCCATCATGACAGGCAGGGGCGATAAAGCCACTGCGGCGCGCACGGCGCGCTCGATCTCCTGGGCGACCTCTGACGTCACTTCCAGGAACTCTTTGGCGTTCTCGCGGCCCTGGCCCAGACGCAGGTCCCCGAAACTGTAGAAGGAACCGCGCTTGTCGACGATGCCCAGGTTGGCCCCCTGGTCGAGGAGATCGCCAGCCTTGCTGATCCCCTGGTTGTACATGATGTCGAACTCGGCCTGGCGAAACGGCGGCGCGACCTTGTTCTTCTTGACGGTGACGCGCGTGCGGTTGCCCACGTTGTCGCCACCTTGTTTGATGCTTGAAATCCGGCGCACGTCGAGCCGGACGCTGGCGTAGAACTTGAGCGCCATCCCGCCGGAGGTGGTTTCAGGCGAGTTGTGCACGATCACGCCGTCGGCAAGATAGTTGTGAGATCCCTCGACCCCAATATCGAATCGGTGCATCGAGCGGGTCTTCGGTTTGACGTGGATGTCGAGCACCGGCGCGGGCGCCGGGAGGATGCGCGGGGTGACGAACTCCGGCTCGACGGCAAACTGTCCACGAAAGCGTTCGAGCAGCTTGTAGTCCATCGAGGGGTGCACGTAAGGCGCGATGCGCGCATGCAGCTTCGCTGTCTCGTCCTTGTCGAAAGTCAGAACTGCCTTTTTTCGAGCGCCCCTCAGGGACAAGGTCGGATGCAAGTCGAAGGCGCCGGCCAGGTGCTCGACGAGCCGTTGGCGTGTGTCCTCGGCCATCGCCTCAACACAAATCTCCGAACGGCCGCTGCCGTCGTGGGTGCGCTCCTGCAGACCCTTGGCACGTATCGAGAACGAGCCGTCATCCATGTACCAGATGGCGAGTGACAATGGCGTGAGTGACTCAAGGTAGTTGGACGATAAGTGCTTCTGGCCGCCGCGATAGACTGCCTCGCGCAACTCGGCCAGCTCAGGCAGAGGCGTCAGGTCGATGAAGATGTCACCCTTGCTGTTGGTCGAACGGCTCTGCCTGATGTTGCTGAAGAGGGATGCCTTCCAGTCAATGTAAGCCGCTTGCTTCGGGCTGTGGCCCATCCGGAAGCGGGCGCCCCGGTTGCCGGACAGGCGATTCTGCGACAGAGCGCCATCACCCATCAGGGCGCCACGGACCACTTGCCACTGCAGATCACTGAGATAGTCGGCCTGCGCCAGCATGACACGATCGCCTACAGCGATTTTGTCCGCTTCAACCCAGCCACCCGGCGTGCGAACCAGGTGATTGCGCGTGAGTGCGAATTGCGATCGGCCGTTCTTGCCGGACCTCGCCACGGTGAACTGGAGAAACTCGTCGGTGACGCCATTGTCGAACCAGTTGACGACCTTCTTGGGCATGATCTGACCGACCTTGGAGTCATACGACATGACCTCACCGGAGAATTTCTGGTTGACGATCTTGCCGATCTTCTCCTGGCTACCGTCAGCGAGGGTAATACGTGTGCCATACGACGCGCAGCCGAACATGACACCGATCTTCTGGCGTAATTGGTTCGTGAAGACCAAAGCGGTGTTGCTGGTCTTGATCGCGCCGACCAGCTTGCGGAGCGCCTGCGACATCAGCCGGGCTTGCAGACCCATGTGGCTGTCGCCCATCTCCCCTTCGATCTCGGCCCGCGGCACCAACGCCGCTACCGAGTCCACCACCACCACATCCACCGCGCCGGAGCGGATCAGCGCCTCTGCGATTTCCAGCGCCTGTTCACCGGTGTCTGGCTGGGAGATGTAGAGCTCGTCCACATTGACGCCGCACTTGGCCGCATAAACGGGATCCAGGGTGTGCTCCACATCGATGAACGCCGCGATGCCACCCATTTTCTGCGCTTCGGCGATGATGTGTTGGCAGATCGTCGTCTTGCCGGACGCTTCGGGACCGTAGATCTCGGTGATCCGGCCGCGCGGGACGCCGCCGATGCCCAATGCGAGATCCAACGAGATCGAGCCGGTGGGGATCGCCGCCACCTTCAGCCGCCCGGCGTCGCCCAATTTCATCACGGTGCCCTCGCCGAAGCGTTTCTTCAGATTGGCCAGAGTCGTGTCCAATGCTTTTTGCTTGCCAGTGTCAGCCATCCGTCACTCCTGGTGATTCACCCGCATCTCATGGAGGGGCGAGCAGGACCTCGAAAGAAGCCCTACTAAATCCTTTATGCATTCTACATCAGGCAGGGCAAAAGATCAAATGCGCTAAAGGCCCGGCAGCTTGCGGATGATCTCCCATCCCTCTCGGAGCTGGCTGGCCGGTGGTGTCGGCGTGGCGGTCGAGCCGTCGGAAACAAGCATGGCCAGGGGCAGGAAGACCGGGTGCGCCGGGGCCGCGACGGTCTGGGGCCAGTGCGCCGATTTGCGTGATGATCAGCAGGACAGCGCCTGCATACAGCGCGAAGAGCAGGCCAGCGGATTTTCGGGGTGGTTGAGACATCGTTGCGCCTCCTGAGCCCTGTTACACGGTTGTGTCTTATGGCGCTACAATACCGCGGCCGGCGCGTGTTGTCAAGGTTCTGCTGCGGTAACGCGTTCTGCGCCTGATCCACGGCGTTGCGAGCGATATCTGGTAGCCTGACAACCAGACTCACCCATCGCCGGGGAGCGTCAGCGGAACAGCGGTCACGCGTAGAGTCTCACATCTGGGGTTGTCGGGTTGGCAGTCGGCCTTTGTCACCCACAACGCTACTTATAGTCTGTAGACTCAAAGTCATCACGATCGTAAAATAGCTCCAACAAGGATAAGCCACCATGCCAGAACATACAGGTAGAGACAAGCTGAGAAACCCGAGTCACAGGATGACACGAATCCTGGCGGACAACATTCGAGCGTTTCGGAGGATGAAGGACCTCTCCCAGGAAGGGTTGGCTGAAATGTCCGGTCTTCACCGCACCTACGTGGGATCTGTGGAAAGGGGGGAAAGAAACGTCACCCTCAGCACATTGGAGGTGATCGCCGAGGCTCTTGGCGTCAGCGTACCAGAGCTATTGACTGCGGGAAGCATAGAGTACGGCAATGAAAAGTAAGGTAGCGCAACGATATGTTGCAGCGATCCGGCGAAGCGAACTGTCGATCTATGACCCTATCGAGATTGGTGATCCCGATCTTTGGATTCCGACGCCAGTACTGGAAGGGCTACTCAACACCGCATTGACCGGCGTTTTGCTCGTGGGATTGCCACTTCGAACCCGCTCGAAAGTGGTCAAACAACTTGTGTGCCAGGCGCTTGGCTATCCGGCGCCACCGAGCTTCAGGAGGACAAAACCCCGCTTTCCCGGTCAACTTTTCGATACCTATGTTCAGAAGTCGAATAACCTCCAAGTCTGGAATGAGGAACTTGCGCCCACGAGACGCTATGTGATCATTCGGGTCGGACACGACGATGTTATCACCAGGGTGAAGGTGGTCACGGGCGACACCCTAGCGTTGCTTGATACGACTGGCACGGTGACCCAGAAGTACCAGGCGCGGCTGATCCCTGGTGAGGCAAAGGCGGAGCTGATCGTCGACAAGGATACGGACATTCTCCGACCATACGTGCAGTCCGGCGTCGATCTCGCGGCCATCGCGAGCCCGGTGGATCATCCTCGGGCGGGACAATTGCTGCCGATAAAGGAACTTTTCGACCAGTTGAAATCGCTCGTTGGGGAACGATTCGCAGACGTTGGCCATGATCAGGAACGCAATCGAGGCGCGGCGCTGCACCAGCTCGTGTGCCAACACCTGGGCTACGCTGACTACCGTGATTGCGGACAATTTCCGGACGTGCGTCACCAGCTTCTGGAAGTGAAGCTGCAAACATCGCAGACCATTGATCTCGGCTTAGTGTGTCCAGACAGCAAGGATGCCCTCGACGTGCCGAGAATCAAAGGCAAGCAGATCAGGCACTGCGATGTGCGCTATGCTCTGTTCTATGCAACTATAGACGGAGAGGATGTCATTCTGACCCACCTGTTCTTGACAACCGGCGAGGAGTTCTTTACCCGCTTTCCTCAGTTCCAGGGCAAGGTGCTGAACAGAAAACTCCAGATTCCCCTACCGCCCGGGTTCTTCAACGACTAGACCAAACGCCTCCCAGACCATGGTGTTCAGTTCATTTTGGAGCCGGTTGGCTTCCGGAGATGGGATGCACTCGTATATCCGCTTGGCCTTGGCGATGATGGCCCTGCAAAGGGGACTTTGCGGATCGGGCATAGGGAACTTCTCGACGTACTGCGCCATGAACCGGCGGCGGCCAGCATAGAGCTTGTTGTGGAAGCGGTGGTCGTAGAAGCGCTCGACGAAGGTCGAGTTCCCTACAGCGGCGGCCAGCCATAGCAGGTCCGTCTGTGTGGGTTTCTGGCAGATGAGCCAGTAGCAGTCGCCGTTCACGATGGAACCGTTCAGGTCTATCCAGAATGTGGGCTCCTCGGCGATGTCTCTGAACACGAGCTTGGGTAGGGCCCAGGCATTCGGGTCTTGTGGCACCCAGATCTCATACCATTCACGTCCAGCTTCAATGACGTAGCTACGGGCTTCGAGAGCAGGACGATGCGCCTCAAGATAGGCTCGGCTGCCGGGGTATTTTGCCAGGTCGACAGCGCAGCGATGGCCTTGCACAACCTCGTGCGGATAGAGAATCTGACTTGGGCGATCGGAAATGGATGGCTTGAAGCGGCGTGCTATGTGGTGAGAAGTGAGCGGCTTGAGAAGCTCCGGCCGGGCGGCTTCGGGCAAGGTTTCCCAGTCGTTCCGAATGAAAACCTTATCGGCGCAGGTCTTGACACCGACACGAATCCTGCCAATGTCGCGAAATGTCCCCCAGCGATGCGCCTCAACTGTCGCTAGCCAGGTATCAACGGCTTCCGTCGCGATGCGCCAAACACCGCCGGAGGTACCACTCGTGTCCAGTTTGCCGTGTTGGACGCGGAAGCGCCGCCCGTCCGGGACTCTGATGACGCCTTCACCGGCGAGTGCGGTGATCGGATCAGTGGCCGTTGTGTTGGACAGTTCGGAGGTCTCATAGATCGATGTGAAGGTTGGGGCTTCCAGCTTGTGACCGTTCTTGCCCTTAACAAGCAACACGGCGGGCAGCACGGCGGCGTCAAAGAGCTTGGTGTCTCCTAAATCCCAAACGTGGCGGATGTTGAAACGCTTGAAGAGGTACTGCCGAACTGAAGCGCCAGACCGGGTGGTCATGAAGCGATTGGAGACGATGATGCCGGCAATGCCCTGAGGTTTGAGCACCTGGGCGATGCCAAGAATAAAGGCATAGTAGAGGTCCACGCGGCCCGAAAGGCCGAACTGCTGCGCAAGACGCCGGGCCTGAGCGGTTCCCATGATCTGGGTGCGCACATAGGGCGGATTGGCGATGACTATGTCGTAGGTCTCTGGAACAGGCGGACTGAAAAGCGAACGGTTGCCATCAGCCCCGAAATGTTCCAGGACAAACTCCAGAAAACTCCCTGACTCGAAATCGACCTCAACTGTGGGGAAACGTTGCCCCAGTCTTCCGGCGGCAATGCTGAGGGCTGCCTGATCCGTTTCGAAACCAGAGACCTTGATGCTGAGTCCCGGCCGGTCCGCGAGCTGCCGCAAAAGGCTGACAAGAAGCTCACCATCGCCAACGGCCGGGTCCAGAACACGCAGTGGACAGTTGAGAGACAACTGATTGGAGAACTCAACAATCTTGCGGGCAACAAAATCGGCGAGTATTTTGGGCGTGTATGTTGCACCACCAGCCTTTTCTTTAGGAACGGTGGTGTAACGTCGTGCCCTCACAGCTTTGTTGCCTGCTGACATGATCACTCCCCGAGCCACCCTGCGCTACTTATAGTATACGTCTTGACTTGGGATGTCAAGCCCCGCCTGACAATAGCCGCTGCAAGCATCGGTGCACTGCTGCCAGCCAACACGAGACCGGAACGCAGAGACGAGAGTTTTTCTGCGCTCGTCTGCGCACATTCGTGTTCCCGCTCCTTCGTCGTTGCGGCGTTGGTCTTCGTTTCGGCCAGCCGCTCCCGCTGGATTGCCAAATCCGACGGCCAGGGTGGAGATTTGGCAATCCCCGCCGAGCAAGTGGCCCAAACGAAGATCATGGCCGTCGTTGCGTCATGCCCTGCATGGCGGCTGGGTGGATCTGAGTGCCTGGGATCAATGACCCCAACTTGCGACCCGTTCCGCGGCGAAATCGTAGTGCAAGCTCAGGTCCGCCAGTGCCTGCGGCAGCAAGCGCGTCTGGCCCGTCCCGTCCGCATTCATCCGGTAGAGCCGCCACGCGCCGGCGCGATCGCTGAGGAACAGGATGGTGCGCCCATCGGGTGACCAGGTTGGGGCGACGTTGTTGGCCGCGCGCTCGAACGAGGAGGCCGGCGCGGTCAGCCGCTGCTGGATATTGCCGCCCGCGTCCAACAGGAAGATGTCGCTGTGATCGTGCAGGTAGATCTGCGCCGCGATGCGCTGGCCATCCGGCGCCCAGGCCGGGCTGCTGAGATCGGGGTTGTCCACCAGCGGCCACGTCGCGCCGCCCGGCGCCGTGATCTGCAGGCCGGTCTTGCCGCGATACAAGATCTCTTCCGAGCGCGGGCGCCAATCTGGGGATTGAGTGCTCTGCTCGGACGGCAGATCCAGCCAGGCGCCATCCGCCAGGGTGACCTGGGCCAGTCCGGTGTCATCCCTGCTCTGTTCGGGGAAGTCACTGATGCAGTAGCGGCCTTGCGGCGTGTCGACGCACTCTTGCCCGCCGAACGTTTGGCGGATGACATCCTCCGGGTAGCAGCCCGTCGGCGTGATCCGGCAGGTGTAGCTGCCGGTTTTGTGGCTGAAGGCCAGCCGTGTGCCATCAGAGCTCCAGGTCGGGCCGCGCGGACGTTCTGTGGTGGCGATCCGTTGCTCCTCCCCGGTGGCCAGGTTCAGCACATAGACGCCGTGCGGCGCGTCCCAGCGCGCATAGGCCAGCCGGGCTCCAGCGGGTGACCAGGCCGGATCCAGACCGGTGGCCACTTTCCGCAGGCTCCCGCTGCCGTCGGCGTTCACCACGTAGATGTCGCCGCCGATCGCGGTCTGAAACGCGATCTTGCCCGAGAGACCTACCAGGCCTGAACTCGCGCTGGGGACGCCGGTGGTGGCTTGAGCCAGGATCGGAAGGCCGGCTACATCGCCCGTGACCTCAAGGTAGCGCGCCGCGACCCACCCCGGGCCTTTATCCTCCAGCGCGGCGCCCTGGCGCCAGGCGATGGCGAGCCATTCCCCGGCCTGGCTCCGGCCGACGACGGCCACGGCCTGGTCGGCCGTCAACTGCCCCAGCACCGGTTGGTCCGTGCCCGGACCGCCGCGCACGTTCAGTTGGGCGACGCGGCTACGGCCCGGCAGGCTGGCGCGGGCGCCGGCGGTTGCGGCCTGGCCCGCGGGCTGTGACGTCGCGCTCGCGCGGGCGGCCAGGTCGGCTTGTGCAGTTTCCAACGTCATGGCCGGCAGGGCATCCGGCTCACCCAACAGCTTGACGGCGGTCGCCGCCACCCAGGCGCGCGCGCCGAGTTCGTCATAGGTCACGAAGAGCCAGCGACCGTCTGTGCTGCGCGCCTCGGCCCATAGTACTTGCGAGCCGGGCACAGTGGCTGCAACGGCTGCTCCCGCCTGCGGCAAGGTGTGCAGCGTCAACGCGGCGCGGATGCCCAGCGCCAGGGTACGCGCCGGCGCGG
>MNXL01000389.1 GCA_001871755.1 Anaerolineae bacterium CG2_30_64_16 | reverse complement strand
ACGCGCAGCGTTCCGTTGGTGTGCTTCGAGCAAGTTACGCTCCGAGCATACCAGCGGAACGCCGGTTTGTCAGGGACTTTTGTCTCACGGCGGACAGGACTACTACAGTTGGGCGTAAGTCCTTTGGCAGTTGCAGAACACGCCGCCCAACTGTTTAAAGTACTTTGCGCATATCCTTCAACTGCACAAGGATTTCCGCCGCAAAGTACTACATCATGTTTACCCTCCGACGCGTCAGCCGCCAGATCAACCCGCCCAGGACAGCCACGATGATTAAAGCCAAACCTGTCAGGAGGACGATCGTATAGGAGACAGAGAAGTCTCGCATCATCGGCGGCAGCACCTGGCTCGCCACCTGGCCGAGCCGGTCGGTCAGCCCGACATCCTGCTCAAGGCCGACCAGCAGGGCATCGGCCGGCGGCATCCGGCTGAGGGCGGTGGAGACGATCGCCCCCGGCAGGCTGGCCACAAACAGGACCAGGCCGGGGCTCCCCAGACGCCCAAAACGGTAGCTGAAGAGGATGAGCAGGGCCAGCAGGACCAGCGTGCACGGGAGCACGATCCACAGCAGCCGGAATAGGGTCTGGTGGGCTTGCAGAGAGAACAGCGCCAGTGGCCCAATGCCGCCAGCAAACCCGGCGCGCATCTCGGGATCCTCGATGCGAGCCATCAGCCCTTCAGGCCCCTCCCGATAGAGCGGTTCCGCCAGTTGGCGCCAGACAAACAGACGCAGCTCCCGGGGGGAACGGCCGGTGATATCTGATTCGCGCAGTTCCACCGACAGGCCTGGGAAAGGGCGGATGGCGTGGTCGGGGTTGGCCCGCAGTTGTTCGAGCGCTGCGTCGATGGCCGTCGCGTCATCCAAACCTTCGGGGCTGGTCAGCACGGCCAACATCGTGCTCATCGTCTCGACGGCCGGGGCTGCCTCGGTTACGAGATACAGGTTGTAGAACAGCATCGCCAGGTTGAGGGCGAGGATTAACAGCAGGCCGACTACCCACTTGGCGTCAACGCGCCAATACGGACGAGGACGAGAAACACGCTTTGCATCCATAGTCACCTCCCAAGATTAGACCATCGCTGGTCAAATCAGGATCCGTGGTAAGGGGGGTAGCGCCAGGGGTTTTGCACTCCTCAGGCTGAGCCTCGGGCCGAAGCCTGCCTGGGCGACTGCAAGAGATCGCCCCTACCCTGAAACTCCCTCGGCCACGGCTTCCAGGCCGGCCCGGTCGCTGATCACGATGCGGTGCCGGTCCAGGGTGATGAGCTTTTCATCGGTCAGTTCTCGCAGCGCCCGGCCCACCATCTCCCGCACTGTACCCAGCCGGGCGGCCATCTCGGCCTGCGTCACCATCTGGCTACGGTCGATCTCGTCCTGGTCGCTGGCCCGCGCGGCCTCAGCCAGCAGCAGCTTGGCCAGCCGCGCCTTCACCGAGCGCAACGCCAGGTCCTCCA
This sequence comes from Anaerolineae bacterium CG2_30_64_16, assembly GCA_001871755.1. Taxonomy (GTDB): domain Bacteria; phylum Chloroflexota; class Anaerolineae; order CG2-30-64-16; family CG2-30-64-16; genus CG2-30-64-16. The sequence continues at coordinate 11,342 of MNXL01000389.1, read as the reverse complement.
CCATCTCCACCAGGTGGCGCGTCCGGCGGGCGACGCTCTCGATGAGCGCCCACGCCAACGCGGGATGCGCCTGCGCCAGCCGCTGGATGTCGGCGCGGGCGATGACCCACAAACACGCTTCGGTGGTGGCTGCCGCGCTGGCAGGGTTCGGACCACCGTCCAGCACGGCCACGTCGTTGAAAGTGCCGCCTGGCCCCACCCGATGTAGGATCTGCTCGCGGCCTCCCAGGGAGACCTTGAAGATCTTGACCTGGCCTCGTGCGACGATGAACAGCCCGGCACACGGCTCCCCGTCCAGGAAGATGATCTGGCCCCGGTCGAAACGCCGCGGAACCGCAACGTTCGCGAGCGCGGCCAACAGCTCGCCGGCCAGGCTGGTGAAGTAAGGCACGCGGCGCAACAGCGCCAGATCTGGGGTGGATGCGTCTGCCATGAGCAGGCCTCGGAAGAAGGGTACAGCACAGGTACGCGCTCGGGCCGGTCTCCGACCGTGCCCGCAGGCTGGCCCTATTGTCGCACAGTTCGACCATTTTGCCAACCAGCTTTGCCCATTGACAGACGCCCCCGCCTGTGATAGATTGGACGTGATTGATCAGGCCAGTGAATCGAATTCACTGGCTGAACTTGAGAAGTCGCCGCAGCGACTCGGAGTGCAGAGGCGGAGCGGGCTGAGAGCGAGAGGTAAGCCAGATACACCATGCCAGAACTCAATCACACCACCGGCCTTTATGCGGCCCTGCAAGACTTCTGGCGGCTGCGTCGGCAGGCCGGGATCGAACGCGTGATGGCGCAACTCACCGGCAAGTCAGTCGAGCTGCTCGCGTACGAAGATGTCGTCCAGAAGCTACGCATCACCGGCCGCGCGGGGGGGCAGTTGCAGGACATCCCGCTGGCCGCCATCGTCGGGAGCGTGGGGCGTTACACCGATTTCTCACGCAGCTTCCTGCCGCTGCAGAACGAGGATCAGGCGCGCTGGGCCAGGGTCAAGATGGCCGTGAGCGACCTGGCGGGGCTGCCACCCATCGAGGTCTACAGGATCGGGGAAGCGTACTTCGTGCTGGATGGCAACCACCGTGTGTCGGTGGCCCGCGAGCTCGGCGCAACCTACATCCAGGCCTACGTCACCGAGGTGCGCACCCGCGTGTCCCTCTCACCTGACGATCAGCCGGACGATCTGATCATCAAGGCCGAGTACGCCGCGTTCCTGGAGCAAACCAACCTGGACGAGCTGCGGCCGGAGGCAAATCTCCTGGTGACGATCCCCGGCCGGTACCGGGCGTTCACGGAGCACATCGAGGTCCATCACTACTTCATGGGACTGGATTTCCAGCGTTCGTTCACCTACCCGGAAGCAGTCGCCCACTGGTACGACGAGGTGTACCTGCCGGTGGTCCAGGTGATCCGCGAGCAGGGACTACTGCGCGAGTTTCCCGGGCGCACCGAGGCCGATCTCTATCTGTGGCTCGCTGAACACCGCGCCGCGTTGCAGCAGCAACTGAGCCTGGCGGTCGAGACCAACGCGGCCGCCGCGGACCTGGCCGCGCAGTTCAGCCCTCGGCCCAACCGCGTCGTCGCCAGGCTGGGCGGGAAGATCGAGCAGATCCTGGACACCCTGACCCCCGATGAACTCGACTCCGGCCCGCTCCCCGGGCAATGGCGGCGGAAACGCCAGGGCGTGCACCGCGCCGACTGCCTCTTCGCCGACATCCTGGCGCCGGTCAGCGGCGAAGAGAATGGATGGCGGGCGTTGGAGAGCGCCCTCGTCGTCGCCCGCCGCGAAAACTCGCAGCTTTTCGGCCTCCACGTGGTCAGCGCCCCCACCGACGCGGCTCAGACGCAGCAGAACGGGGAGGCGGCCAGAGCCGTGCAGGCCCGGTTCGAGGCGCGCTGCGCGGACGCGGGCGTCCCCGGCAAACTGGCCATCGTCACGGGCGAAGTGTCCCGGACGATCTGCGAAAGATCGCGCTGGGTAGACCTGATCGTGGCCAACCTGGCCTTCCCGCCCCAGGCTGGCCCGCTTGCCCGGCTCGGGTCCGGGTTCCGCACGCTGATCCGGCGCTGTCCGCGGCCGCTCCTGGCCGTGACGGGGGCCGACTCCGCGCTGAGCCACCCCCTGCTGGCCTACGACGGCAGCCCCAAGGCGCAAGAGGCGCTCTACGTGGCGACCTACATCGCCGGCGCGTGGGGCGTCCCGCTGACGGTGCTCACCGTGACCGAGTCCGGCCGCGCCACCGCAGCCACGCTGGCCCGCGGCCAGGCGTATCTGACGACGCACGGCGTGCAGGCTGAATGCCTGGCCGAGACCGGCCCCGTGGCCGAGACCCTCCTCCAGATCGCGGCCGCCCGGGGAATTGACCTGATCATCATGGGCGGCTATGGCTACACCCCTGTGCTGGAGGTGGTGCTGGGCAGCACCGTGGACCACGTCCTGCGCGCCGGGTTGTGTCCGGTGTTGATGTGCAGATAGACGAGATTCAGCAGATCACGATTGAGGCCGCTGAGAGAAACCTATCTTGGGGAGACGCGTCATGGAGAGCCTACACAACCTACCCGTCGAGAATCTCACCCATTCCGGGATGCCGCGCAGCCTTGCCCCCTGGTTCCAGGAGTATGACCTGGAACGACTGGATCCAGCGCTTCACGCAGACCTGGTGCTCGAACGGGTTTTGGCCTACGGCGACCGGCAGGAGTTGCGCTGGCTCTTTGGCATCTATGGCCGCGTGCGGGTGATCGGATGGCTGCAACGGCTCGGCGCACGACGGCTGCCCTGGCGCCGCTATAACCTGTGGTGTGTGGTGTTTGGCCTGCCGCCTGCGCCCCGCGAGGATAACCGAATATGGCCTCATTGACCCCGGTACACTGGGAAGCGATCACGCCAACCATGCGCGAACTGCTGCAGTACATCGGCCGATGCCCATTCGCGGGCCGCTTCTACCTGGCGGGCGGGACCGGTCTCGCTCTGCGCCTGGGCCACCGGAGATCGGTGGACCTGGACTTCTTCTCGGGCGTGGATGAGGTGGCTGCCAAGACCCGGCGCGAGATCCTGGGCGCCCTGGCTCCTCTCGCTCCCCAGGCCCTCGAAGATATCGATGGCAGCCTGCAATTACTCGCTTCCGGCCTCCAGGCCAGTTTCTTCAGCTACGGCTATCCGCTTTTGGAGGCTACCGCCGCGGTGGAAGGAGTTCTCGTCGCCACTGTCACGGATATCGGTCTGATGAAGCTCGACGCGGTGATCAATCGAGGCACACTGAAGGATTTCTACGATCTGTACATGATCGCCCAGCACGTGCCGATCCCACAACTACTGGCTCTCAGTAAGCAGAAATACCCCTACGCGCGCGATTTCGAGTTGATGGCCCTGGAAGGCCTGGTGCTCTTCGACGCGGCCGAGACGGACCCACCTCCGCAGTTGCTGATCGAGCTGCCCTGGGAACAGGTGAAACGATTCTTCATCACTGAAGCCCGGGCCCTCGGCCGGCAGTGGTTCAGCGAGTAAGAGGCATGACGTGGCGCTCTCCCACGCATCCCGATGAAGCGAGGCATTCGCCGAAACACACTCTCCAACTCCAGTGCAGAAATCTGCGAAACAAACATGCAAACCGAGCGCCTTAAAGCAGTCGCCGCCCTGACGGACGGCGAAAGATCTCTGTCTACACATGATATATGAGTCTGCCGTGACTCTACACGGCATCGTCAGGATAATTCGAGACGCGTTCGGGCAGCTCTCACATGGCCGTCGTTAGCGGCTCGCCCGGGGCTTCATGCCTTTAGTCCAACGAGGACGGCTTGTGGTAGAATAGACGTACCGGCAAACTCGTTGGCAGATCGCGTTGCCGACGATGATACCCTGATTTGCCTCAGATGCCTGGAGAGGAAGACCTCATGCCTGAGCAGAACCATGTACCGCGCATTGAGTACCTGCGGGTCCAAAACTACCGCGCGCTTCAAAATCTTGAACTCAAAAAGATCGCACCCCTGACCGTCTTCCTCGGCCCCAACGGCAGCGGCAAGTCTACCATCTTCGATGTGTTTGCGTTCCTGTCCGAATGTTTCTCGGTCGGGCTGCGCAAGGCCTGGGACCGGCGAGGACGTTTTCGGGAACTCCGCACGCGCGACGCCGAAGGGCCAATCGAGATTGAGCTGAAGTACCGGGAAAAGCCCAGTTCACCACTCATCACTTACCACCTGGCCATCGACGAAGGCCTTCATGGGGCATACGTGGCAAGCGAGTGGCTCCAATGGCGGCGCGGTCAGCGTGGCAAGCCCTTCAGATTCCTCGACTTTCAGTCAGGCGCCGGTCGAGTGGTCAGCGGTGACATGCCCGACGAACAGGACCAACGCATCGACGAGCAGCTAGACTCTCCCGAGATGCTGGCCGTCAACACGCTGGGGCAATTCACCCGGCACCCACGCGTGAGCGCCTTACGCCGATTCATCACCGGATGGTACCTATCGTACCTCACGGCGGACCAGATGCGCGCCGTACCCGAGGCTGGTCCCCAGGAGCGGCTTTCGGCCACTGGTGACAACCTGCCCAACGTCATCCAATACCTCAAAGAGCGACACCCGGGGCGGCTAGAAGAAATCCTGGCGACCCTCTCGCAACGTGTGCCACGCCTGGAAAAGGTCGAATCCCAGTTTCTGGCCGACGGCCGGCTGCTGCTGCAAATCAAAGATGCGCCTTTCGAGCGACCGATCCTGGCGAAGTTCGCCTCCGACGGCACACTCAAGATGCTGGCCTACCTGTCCTTGCTCTACGATCCGGATCCGCCCCAACTCGTCGGCATCGAGGAGCCGGAAAACCAACTGCATCCCCGCTTGCTGCCTGAACTGGCGGAGGAGTGCCGGGCAGCATCGGCGCGCACGCAATTGATGGTAACGACACACTCGCCGTTTTTCGTCAACGGTCTGCGGCCGGAAGAGGTCTGGGTGCTCTATCGCGACGAACGCGGCTACACGCAGGCCAGGCGAGCGGCCGATATGCCAGGCGTCACTGAATTCATGGCGGAAGGCGCGCTGCTCGGACACCTCTGGGCCGAAGGCTACTTTGACGTGGGCGATCCCCTGACAGCCTTGGGTGGCCCCAGATATCCTCAACGCTGATCACGTAAAGGATGCTGCCGCCATGCACATCGAGTTCCTCGTCGAAGAGCCGTCGGCCGCCGCAGCCCTTCACAATACTGTGCCCCGCATCTTGGGACCTGACGCGAGTTTCAACATTCACGCCTCTCATGCCCGCTTTCCTAAGTTGACAAACCCGCCCAAACTCGTTACAATCTGAATAGCTGCTAGTCAAACTCTGAATAGCACATCTTCGAGCGGAGAGGACCGGCCCCCATCATGCGCGCATCGTGGCCCAGCGAATTCGTCATCCTGGCGTTGCTGTGCGAGCGCCCCATGCACGGCTACGAGCTGGCGCAGATCGTGCGCGCCGATGCCGCGCTGCGGGCGATCTGGCGCATCGAGCGCAGCGAGATCTACTTCCTGCTGGGCAAGCTGCACAAGCAAGGCTTCATCACGGAAAGCGGCGCGGAGCAGAGCGGCGGCCCCACGCGGACGATCTACGAGCCGACCGTCGAGGGCCGCGTCGCGCTGGACGAATGGTTGCGCACCCCGGAGAGACTCCCCCGTAATCTGCGCACCGCGCTGCTGGCACGGGTGTACATGGCGCTCCGCCTGGATCCAGCCATCGCGCTCTCGCTGGTGGTTGCGCAGCAACGGCTGCTGGCGGACTGGCTGGCCCGAGAACGCGACCGCCAGTTCGACGACGAGGTGGTCGCTGTTGTCCACCATCTGCGCGCGGCCCAGGTAGAGGCCACACTGGGCGCGCTGGACCGGCTGGCCGAGCTGGCACGCGCCCGGCAGCGCGCGCACGCGGCCGAGACGCCGGGCGCCGCCCCATGAAAGAGAAAACTCGCATGTCACGTCGCATCGTTTCGGTGCTCGCAGCGTTCGCCCTCGTCGTCGCGGTGGCGGCGTGGGTCGTGTTCACCGGTGGCTCCTTCGGCGGCGCCGAGCCCGACGCCCAGGCCGACTCCCGCGCTGCGGGGCAGACCGCCATCACGCCCCGGCCGCGCACGCTGACCGTGTTCGCGGCCGCTTCCCTCATCGAGGCGTTCACCGATTTGGGCGCACAGTTCGAGGCCGCGCACGAAGGCGTGAACGTACAGTTCAACTTCGCCGGCTCTCAGCGCCTCCGCGCCCAGCTCGAACAAGGCGCCCGGTCCGACGTGTTCGCGTCGGCCAACGTCAGGGAGATGGCCGCGGCCGTGGCCGTGGGGATCGTCGCCGCGGATGCGCCGGTCGCGTTCGCCCGCAACCGCCTGGTGGTGATCTTCCCCGCCGACAACCCCGGGGGCATCCGGGCGTTGGGCGATCTGGCGCGGCCGGGCCTCAAGCTGGACGTCGCTGACCCTTCCGTGCCGGTGGGGCAGTACACGCTGAGCATGTTCGACAAGATGGGCCGCGACCCGGCCTATGGCGAGACGTTCCGGGCCGGCGCGTTGGCGAATGTGGTGTCGCGCGAGGAAAACGTCAAGGCGGTCGTCACCAAAGTCGCGCTCGGTGAGGCCGATGCCGGCGTGGTCTACGTCTCCGACGTGACCCCCCAGGCGGCCCCCCATCTGGGCACGGTGGAGATCCCCGATCGCTTCAATCAGATCGCGACCTATCCCGTCGCGGTGGTGCGCCGGCCGGCCGAACCCGATCTCGGCCGCCAGTTCGTGGCGTTCATCCTGTCCGAGGCCGGCCAACAAACCCTGGCCGCTCACGGGCTGATCCCGGTCGACGGCCAGTAGGATGCACGGTAGCGGCTGGATGACGCGCATCGCCGCGCGGCGCGACGGCCCCCGGGTGACGTTGCGGCCAGCGAGCCTGTGGGCACTGGCCGCGCCGCTGCTGGCCCTGCTGCTCCTGCCCCTCGTCGCCTTGCTGCTCAGAACCCCTCCCGGCACGCTCACCCTGGCGCTGCACGAACCGGGAACGCGCCAGGCGATCGCACTCAGCCTGGGCACCAGCCTGCTCACCGTGCTGTTGGCGCTGGTGTGCGGCACGCCCCTCGCCTATCTGCTGGCGCGGCGCCGGCCGGCCGGGGTTGCGCTGCTGGAGGTGCTGGTCGATCTGCCGACCGTGTTGCCGCCAGCGGTCGCGGGGTTGGCGTTGTTGATGGCTTTCGGCCGCCGCGGAGTGTTGGGGGGCCTGCTCGCCTCGGTCGGGATCGAGGTGGCGTTCACCACGGCCGCGGTGGTCATGGCGCAGACCTTCGTGGCCATTCCATATTACGTCAAGTCCGCCGCGGTGGGGTTGGCGGGGGTCAGCCACGAGCTTGAACAGGCGGCCGCGCTGGATGGCGCGTCCCCCTGGCAGATCTTTCGGTACGTCGTTGCGCCGTTGGCGCGGCGGGGCATCGCGGGTGGGCTGGCGCTCTGTTGGGCGCGCGCCCTGGGCGAATTCGGCGCCACCATCATCTTCGCGGGCAACTTCCCCGGCCGGACGCAGACCATGCCGCTGGCGATCTACCTGGGGTTCGAGATCGACCTGGGGCAGGCGCTCACCCTGGCCGCCATCATGCTGGCCGTCTCCTTCACCGTGCTCCTGGTCATCCGCGCCGCGCTCCGACCGCAGCCCACAGAGGGCTGACAAGGCCTCTCATGGCGTCATGCCCGTGCACGCGAGCGTGACGGCGAGTGCGCCGTGCCGGACGACACGGCGGTGGTCTTCTTCTCGGGTCATGGCGCACGAGACATGACAGGTAAAGTTGATCGATGAAATGGACGATACTGAGTTCAGTCAGATGTATCTGCTCAATTTTCCGGGGCCTTACTTGCTGTGACCGGTCTCCTGACCGAGCCACGACGGGCACGGTCGGAGACCGGCTCGAGCTATCCCCAGATTATTGAGAAGATACAGTCAGATGATGGAGACGTTCATTGATCGGCCGGCCAGTCTCGCCGACGAGGCGCCGGCTGAGTGGGTCTTCGCTATGCTGGACAAAGCAGACGGCAGTGTATTGGACCAGTTGCATCGTCCGTGACTCGGTGTTATACTTCATACGATTATCAGCTTGGGCCACAGGATCGTGGAGATACCTTTATGCGCAAGTGGTTTGTCCGGGACCGTGAGGGGCGCGAGATCTATTTCACGGAAGAGCGGTGGGAACATATCGTCACCGGGCATCCAGAACTGCGCGAGCGCCTGGATGACGTGCTGGCAACGGTACGCCAGGGACGTCGCCGGCAACAGCCACACGACCCACAGATGTATGTGTACCGTAAGGCTTGCGATGTTCTGCGCCCGCCATTTAACGGGATCTTGGTCGTTGTTGCCTTTCGCTTTCAGGCGAATAACAGGGGTGCGTTGCAACCCAATAACTTTGTGATCACGGCGTGGGGCATCGTGATGCGCCGTCATGAAAGGTCAGGGTGAACATGAGGGAGTTTGCGTCTACACTCAGCACGGGAAAACCGGTGCACTATGAATATGACCCGGAAGGGGATCTCCTGGAGATCGTTTTTCGCCGGGCCGAGGCGACGGGCGCGGTTGAGCTGACCGAAAGCATCATCCTACGTTTTGACCTGGCAACCTCCGAGCCGCTAAGCCTCAGCTTGATCGGCTTCTCGCGCCTGATCCGGCCTGCAAAGTACGGCATGCAGCATTTCCGCCTGTTGGCAGACGAGTGGCCGGACGAGCTGAGAGAAAAAGTGAGCGCGATGTTGCATTCTGCGCCGCTCAACGACTTCTTGCAGGTGGGCAGCTACACACCTCGCCGCGCGCGGCGCCCGATTCCGTTGGCAGCCATTAAGCAACCCCAGGCGTTGGCGCAGTTTGTATAAATCAGAGAGGCTGAGACTGCCGAAGTCTCGGCAGCCTTCTGCTATTCCACCAGCCCCACTATCGCCAGCCCGCCCACCTGCATGAAATCATCCGTGTAGGCGATTACGCGCAGGGTCGTGTCCAGATAGGTGTTGGCGCGCAGCCTGCCGGTCCAGCCGATGGAATCGCCGATCTTCCGGTAGGGGTAGCCGCTGACCCCCTTCAGCTCCGCGCCCGAGTCGGTCTTGCCGGTGTAGGTGATCAGCGTGCCGGGGATCGTCGCGCCGCGCTTGACGGTGTAGGTCACGGCCACCTTGTAGCTGGACGCTGGCTTGTCGGGGAACTGCGCGACCGCGGGGAACGGATCCTGCACGGTGAGCTTGATCGCGCCGACCGTCTGCAAACGCGTCTCGTTGGCCAGCAGGATGCGCTGCGTCACCGCGACCTCCACCCCCGGCGCCGGCTTACCCTGCCAATCCAACGAGTCGCCGACCTTTTTGACCGCGCGCTGGTCGTCGATCAACAGCTCGGCGCCATCTTCGCTGAAACCGACGTAGCGGATGTTGCTCCCGGGCAGCGTCTCGCCGATGGCCACTGTCTCTTCCGTGGCGCCCTTGTACTTCAACGCGTCGGCCGATCCCGGGCCGGGCAGACAACCGCCCCCCAACGTCGTCAGGATCATCAGGACCGCCGCCCCCCACAACAGGTTTTTTCGCATCATGGCAAAACCTCCCTGGCTCGTGCCGGATCATCTCCATCCAGACGGCCCGATGCCGCTTCAGGTTCCGTTGAATCCGCCAAGACTCTTCGGTTCAGGCGGCGGTAGGAGAGGCGGCAACGGTTGCACGGGGACCAGCCACCGCGGGATCAGCGCCAACGCCCCGGTTGCGGCCAGCCACAGCAGGGTCATGAAGCTCAAGATCGCGATCGTCACTCCGACCCCGGCGGCCCGATTCGGCTCGGCCGCCATGCCCAACGCGGTCAACGCCTGGAGGCCGGCCGCGATATTCCACGCGCCGTGCAGCAGGACACCTGCCACCCCCAGGCTCAAGCCGCGCAGCATGCGCCGCTCGGCCAGCGCGGCTTGCCACCCCAGCCCGACCAACCCCGCGGCCAGGCAGTGGATGGCCGCGGTCCCGCCCCGCAGCAGCATCAGGCCCGCCCAGCCGGTCGGCGTAGTCAGCGCCAACGCGCCGTTCAGGATTCCCTCGAACAGAGCGAACCCGGCGCCCGCGGCCACGCCGAACACGAAGCCATCCAGCCGGGTCAGTCGCCGACCGGTCAGCGCGACCAGTGGCACGGCCAGCGCCTTGGCCCCCTCCTCGATGAGCGGGGCGACCACGCCCATCAACGCCACCATGCCCAGGATCGCCGGCAGGGTGGTCAGCAAGGATCTCAATTCACGCAGATCCCCCGGTTGACCAGTCGAGCCGGCCTGCGAGGCCGCCTGCGAGGCCCAGGCTTCCAGTTGCGCCAGTGCGTCCGGGTTCGTGGTTGCCAGCCAAATCATCAGCGCGATCAACCCGGCGAGCGCGATCACCATCTCCAGCAGCAGCGCCATCCCGACGCCGCCCAGCCCACCCCAGGCCAGGCTGCCGACCGTCCCCCTGGCCGAGGTCGCGCCGTCCCAGCGCCGCGCCGCGCCGGCCGCCAACGACAGGAACAGCAGCGGCGGCAGGGCTCCGGCCGCGATGTGCAGGGCCGGCATCAGGGGCGTGAACCCGGCGGAAAAGGCCGCCTGTCCGAGCGCCAGCACGACGCCGGTCGCGAGCGCCCACCAGCCCCAGCGCGGCAACGAGAAGAGCCCACCCCGAGCCCTGCGCAACGCGCGCCAACCGGTCCACGCCGCTGCCACGCCAAAGCCCAGCCCCAGGCTGGCCAACGCCAGCGCCAGCGTCGCGCTTTGGAGCCGCGTCCCCTGCCCGGCGCCACGCCCCATCCACGTCGCGACGCCAAGAATCAGGCCCGTCAGCGGCCCGAACACCGCGGCGAGCACTCCGCCGATGATGGCAAGACCGACGATGGACTTTCGCACGAACACGCTCTCCTTTGAACACCCTTGCGAAGGTTCATGAACTTTGAACAATTGTTCCCCTTGTCTGTCATTCCCGCGAAAGCGGGAACGTCACACCCGCGAAAGCGGGAATCCAGGCTGCGACAACCTTCCAGCTTCCAGCTTCTAGCTTCCAGCTTCCCCCCCAACCGATCCATACGCCCGTGCGCAGCCGTGTGACGTGTCGGACCCGGTTAGGGCTAAGGACTAAATAACTTATACCATTTGCTAAATCAAGCGCCATGAATTATCCTTGTGGTTCAAGGAGGATATCATGGCTAGGAAATTGCAGATCGAATGGCAAGACGATGCAGAGACGCTGGGTGCAGCCTATCGAAGAGCGAAAGATGCGCAGGCCCGACAACATCTGCACGCCTTGTGGTTGCTCCGCCAAGGGAAGACCATGGCGGTGACGGCGGAGATTCTGGGCGTCCATTACCGAACCGTGCAGGAGTGGGTTTCGTGGTATCGCCACGGG
>MNXL01000135.1 GCA_001871755.1 Anaerolineae bacterium CG2_30_64_16 | reverse complement strand
GGGAGCGGGAGGGCATTGTCGGCGAAATAGGCCTTGTCGTAGTTCAACGCCACATAGCCGAAGTCCACCGGCAGCAGACGATTCTCGGGGTCCAGCTTGAGGTCATCAGGGATGCCGGCCAACGCCGGGGACGCGTACGACTCGAAGATGCCGGCCGCCAACGCCCGGCTGAGGAAGCTGTTGTCCACCCCGTAGAACACGTCAGCCAGCGGGTTGTCCTTGCTCAGAATGGCCTTGTTCAACGCCAGCCCCGTGTCGCCGGATTTCAGGAAGCGCACCTGGCAATCGCACCCCGCCTGGAACGCCGCGACCACCGCCTCACTGACGCTGAAGCTGTCGTGGGTCATCACCGTCAATGTGCGGCCCGCCACAGTGGTCGGCGCCGTGGTTGCCGCGGTCGCCGACGGCGCGGAAGTGGGGGCCGACTCCGGCGCCAGACCCAGGCAGCCCGCCAACAGCGCCGCCACGATCAAACTCCCCACCCATACAACCTTCTTGTTCATCGCGCACCTCCCATTGCCGATTTCGGATTTCGGATTTCGGATTTCGGATTTCGGATTGCCCCTTGCCCTTTGCCTTCTGCCCTTTGCCTTCTGCCCTTTGCCCTTCAACAACCCGCCAACTGCTATTCGCTCGCCCGCGTGTGAATCACCAGTAACAAACCCGCGCGCAACGCCACACTTGCGGCCGATCCCTCGAACAGATTGCTAACCCCGCGCGTCTGGCCCAGGTAAAGCGTCTCATCTCGCAGCGGGTAAGCCAGCCCTTGGGTGGTCACGCCCCGCGCGGCCCCGCCGATCGGCAGCAGTGAGAGCAGATCGCCGGCCCGCCCCGTCAACGCCAGGGTTGCGGCAGGCCGGCCGGCAGCAGCCCCGCGCAGCAGTCGCAGCGTTTGCGTCCCTTCGGCGATGATGACATCCAGCCCGGCCAGCTCGGGCCGCGCCAGCAGCAGCACGTTCGCCAGCATGTGATCGGCCCGGCCACCCAACGCCGCGCAGATCACGATCGCTCGTGCACCCTCGGCCGCCGCGTGCGCCAGCGCCAGCTCCAGGTCGGTCTCATCCTTGGCGGCCGGCGCGGTGATGGTCGGGATGCCGGCTGCGGCCATCGCCCGCGCGGCTGGTCCGGGCAGCGAATCCAGGTCACCGATCAGAAGGTGGATCGGCCAACCCCACGCCAGGGCGTGATGCGCCCCGTAGTCGGCCGCGATCACGCGGTCATCGGGCCTCGGTCGCAGATCAGCCGGGGGCTGACCGGTCGGGCTGCCTGCCACGATATAGGTGCGCACCGGCCCTCCTTGTTGCACTGCGTTCCGTCCAGTTACTCATGCCAGGCGCAGCGCCACAGCGGATGCGAACAACCCACTCGGGCCGATCTTCGACCGTGCCCGCTCCGGCATGGAACGAGGTGGCTCGGTCAGAGACCTCATCGTGAGCGGCTCTTCCGAGCTCGGCGAACGGCGACCACGGCCAACAGAAGGGGTCATTGTCCGGACAAGATGCTCATATTCTGGCCAATGGCAGGGCAATTCCTGGCACAAAAAAACGACCCTGTCGGGTCGCCTGTCGTCCTATCGTAACGCATCCCTACGCCGGCATTACCCGTCAGGTTCACGGGGTCGTTGGCATTGCGCCGCTGGCGTTCGATCGCTGGTACAGGCTTGGGCCAACCTCTCAGCCAGGCTCACCTGGCTCCCCCTGCAACGCATCCCACCTGGCGGCGGGTTTGGGCACGCCAGGCTGTGGACACGCGTACTTCACTTGTACGACACAACTTTATCATGGATGGCGCGTCGCGTCAAATGGCAGGCGGCAGATTCAGCCTGACAGAATCGCAGATCTCGCCACCTCGCATTCGGGGCGGTACTTGGCGGGGTGGTGGAGGTGAGGATCACGGGCGTTTGGATCACCGCACACCGCGCGCCATGCTTCGAACCGCGGCGCTCAGCTCAGCCTGAAACGCGCGGCGCCGGGGGAAACGGTTGCGGATCTCGTTCACCAGCCCGCTGGCGGTCGCCTCGCGCAACCCCTTCAATATGCCCTTCTCCTCTGGACGCCAACGGGCGAAGGATGTATACTGGGCGCTGTTTGTGCAGCCGTCCAGGCCGTTGAACGTTGGCACGTCGAACGTTGAAACGTGCCAACGGCCCTTCCGTCACCGGGCCATTCGTCATCGTGAGGGAGCAGTGTCTCGACAGAACATCTTGACTCGGATCCAGGGAACCTATCACGAGTTCCCGGTCAAGTTCCGGGTGCTGGTGATCGCCTCGTTCATCGATCGCGTCGGCGGCACCATGCTCTTCACGTTTTTCGCGCTCTACGTCACCCGCCGGTTCAACGTCGGCATGACCGAGGCCGGCGTGCTGCTGGGGATCTTCTCTCTGGCCGGTCTGGCCGGGAACATGGTCGGGGGGGCGCTGACGGACAAGCTGGGCCGCCGGCCTGATCCTGGACAACTACAACCCAAACTGGGTGTGGTATGCGGGGGGCATCATCTCGGCCGTGGCCGCGCTGGGCTTCTACGGACTGCATCTGGCCACCCAGACGCGCTTCGAGGCAGTTGGCGCCACAGCGGAGCCCGCCTGATACTGCCGTGGGGAACAGCCTGTGACATCGACTGAGAGGGCGAATCGTAAATGGTGGGTGCTGGTCGCGATCGGCGTGGGCACGTTCATGTCCGCGCTGGATGGCAGCGTGGTGAACACGACCCTGCCTGTGATCCGCAACGCGTTCGGGAGCGACGTGGCGACCATCGAATGGGTGGTCACCACCTATCTGCTGACGGTGAGCGGCCTGTTGCTCAGCGTGGGCCGGCTGGGCGACCTGCGCGGGCACAAACAGGTGTACATCACCGGGTTTGTGGTGTTTCTGCTGAGCTCCGCGCTGTGTGGTATGGCGCCCACGGCGGCCGCGCTGGTCGGCTTCCGGGGGATTCAGGCGGTGGGCGCGGCTATGCTCGCCGCGAACTCGCCCGCCATCTTGACCAAGAACTTCCCGGCCAGCCAACGCGGTCGGGCGCTCGGGTTGCAGGCCACCATGACCTACCTGGGTCTCACCACGGGGCCGGCGTTGGGCGGCGCGCTGGCCGGTTGGCTCGGCTGGCGCGCCATCTTCTACATCAACGTGCCGGTGGGCGCGGTGGCCCTGGCGCTCAGTGCCCGTTTCATCCCGAGCGACACCGCGACCGAACGCCGCGAGCGGTTCGACCTGTCGGGCGCGCTGAGCTTTCTGGTGGGGCTGGTGCTTCTGTTGCTGGCGCTCAACCAGGGCCACGCGTGGGGCTGGATCTCGCCGTTGCTTGTGACCACGGTGGCCGCGTCGGCCTTGATCCTGGCCCTGTTTCTCTACATCGAGGGCCGCGTGCCAGACCCCATACTGGATCTGGCGCTGTTCCGGCGCCGACTTTTCTCCACGTCCGCGGCCAGCGCGGTGCTGAACTACGTCTGTCTCTACGGCATCACCTTTCTGCTGCCGTTCTACCTGATCCAGGGCCGCGGCCTGGCCACCGCGCAGGCCGGGCTGATCCTGACTGCGCAGCCGGTGATCATGGCGATCGCCGCGCCGATCAGCGGCACGCTGTCCGACCGGGTCGGGTCGCGCATCCTGAGCACGGCCGGCATGGCGATCCTGGGGCTGGGGCTGTTCCTGCTGTCGCGGTTAGGGCCAGAGACCCCGCTCAGCCACGTGGTGGCCGCGCTGGCGGTCGCCGGGCTCGGCATAGGGATCTTCATCTCGCCCAACACCAGCGCGCTGATGGGCGCCGCGCCGCGGGCCAGGCAGGGGATCGCCGCCGGCATCATGGCGACTGCGCGTAACTTGGGCATGGTGCTGGGGGTGGGGCTGGCGGGCGCGATCTTCACCACGGTGCTGAGCCGGGCAGGGAGTTCGGCGACCGCATCCCTGAGCCAGACGCTGGCGCTCTACGATGCGGTCCACGCCAGTTTCCTGGTCGCGGCCGGTGTAGCCGCGCTCGGCGTGGTGGTATCGGCTGTGCGGGGACGCTAGTGGGTCGTTTGCTTCGTCTTCGGCTATTCCAGCAGCAGGCATCCCGAGTGCCCCGCAGGGCGTATCGAGGGGCGCCTGCTGCGGGTTGGAATGGCCAGCTTCATGCCAAACGACCCACTTAGGAAAGGAGTGAAACAACATGGCCAGCAAGTCAGATGTTGTCCGCTATCGAGAGAATCTGAAGGCCGAGCGAGACGCCATCGCGCTCTATGAGCGGTTGGCCGAGGCCGAACCCAACCCCGACCTGACCGCGGTCTATCACAAGCTGGCGGACACGGAGCGGCGGCACGCCGCGGCCTGGGAGGCGAAGTTGCGCGCCGCGGGTGAGCTGGCGCCGGCCTACGGCCCCAGTTGGCGCACGCGCGTCCTCGGCTGGCTCGCTCAACGCCTGGGCCCCGGCTTCGTGTTGCCGACCATCGTCGGGCTCGAGCAGAACGCCAGCAACGACTACCGCGGCCAGCCGGAGGCGGAGGCTCAGGACATGCTCGTCGAAGAGCGTTCCCACGCTCGCATCTTCGGTTATCTATCGCGGACGACCAGCGGCCTGGAGGGCAGCGCGTTGGCGCGCTTCGAGGGCCGCCACCGGGCGACCGGCGGAAACGCGCTGCGCGCGGGCGTGCTCGGCGCGAACGATGGCCTGGTCTCAGTTTTCAGCCTGGTCATGGGGGTGGCCGGCGCGGGGGTCTCGTCCAGGCTGATCTTGTTGACGGGGTTTGCGGGGCTGCTGGCCGGCGCGCTGTCGATGGCGTTGGGCGAATGGCTGTCAGTGCAGAGTTCGCGGGAGCTCTACGAGCATCAACTGGACATCGAGCGCCGCGAATTGAACGAGCTCCCCGAGGAGGAGCAGGCAGAGCTGGCCCTGATCTACCAGGCCAAAGGGATCGCGCCTGAAGAGGCCCACGCGCTGGCCGAACGGCTGCTTTCCGATGAGGCGACCGCGCTGGACACGTTGGCCCGCGAGGAGTTGGGCATCGACCCGCAGGCGCTGGGCGGGTCCGCGTGGGAGGCGGCCATCACCTCTTTCCTGCTCTTTGCCGTGGGTGCGATCATCCCCGTCCTGCCCTACGTTTTCTTGACCGGCACGGCCGGCATCATCACCAGCGCTGCGCTGAGCGCGGTGGGCCTGTTCACGATCGGCGCGGCGATCACGCTGATGACGGGCCGGCGCCCCGTGGTCTCCGGCATGCGCCAGGCGCTCTTCGGGCTGGCCGCGGCCGCGATCACGTTCGGCGTGGGCCGGCTGATTGGGGTGAATGTCGGGGGCTGAGAAACACTCACCCGATCCTCGCCAACACCTCGCCCATCTGGGGCGTCGCATAGCCGCCCAGGCCCGCCACGCGGCGTGCGAACGCGGGGTCCCGGATGATGCTCAGCAGCGGGGCTAACGCCGCGTCGTCGAAGAATTGGGCCGGGATCACCAGGTCGTAGCGCTCCATGTCCAACGGCACGAAATCAAGCTCGAGTGCACGGGCCGCGGCCAGGATGCCCATGCCGCAATCCGCCGCGCCGGACGCGACCGCCGCGGCCACCGCCAAATGCGTGAACTCCTGCCGCGCATAACCCTGGATGGCGCGCGGGTCGATCCCCGCTTGCCGCAGCCGGTAGTCCAGCAGCACGCGGGTGCCGGCCCCGCGTTGCCGGTTGATGAACACCACGTCCGGGTGGGTCAGATCGGCCAGCCCCCGGATCCCCTTCGGGTTGCCCTTGGGCACGATCAACCCCTGCTCGCGCTGCACAAAGCCCAGCAGGACGACCGGTGTCTGGGGCAGGACGCGCTGGATGTAGGGGATGTTGTACTCGCCGGTTTCCTCATCCAGCAGGTGCGAGCCGGCGAAGTGCGCTTCCCCACGACCCAACGCCAGCAACCCGCCCAGGCTGCCCACGTTGGCCGAGGAGAGGCTCCGGCCAGGATAGCGCCGGCCCAGCTCGTCGGCCAGCAGATCCAGGGTCAGGTCGTGGCTGCCGATGGCGACGAGCGTCTGGCGGATCGCGTCCGGCGGCCGGTATAGCTCCACGGTGACCGCCGTGCCCGCCTCGAAGCCCTGCTCGCCGCGCGGGATGCGCACGATCCCGTCGGCCCGCACCAGCGACATCAGCACGCCCGCACCGCCGGGCAACGGGGTGGCCACGACGCGCTCGCCCACCTGGCCCACGGTGACCCGCATGAACTCCTCTTCGCCCATCGGGCTGACCACCTTGCGCGTGATGGTGGCCGCGATCTTGGGGCGTTCGACGGGCGATTGGCCGAGCCAGCGCGTCATCAGCGGCTTCACCACCAGTTCACAGGTCATCGCGGCCGAAACCGGATAGCCGGGCAGACCCGCGACGGGGACGACTCTGGATTTCGGATTTCGGATTGCGGATTGCGGATTTCGAATTGCGGATTGCGGATTGGTGTCTCCGCCCCCTGAGTTTCCCTGAGATTCCCCGAGTTCCCCTGGTTCCCTCAGTTCCCTTTGTTCCCCCAGTTCCCCCAGTTCCGTCGATTCCCTCAGTTCCCTGCGTTCCTTCCGTTCCTCCCCTTCCTCTGCTCCCCGCGTCTCGATCACACCGAGGACGACCGGGTGGCCCGGCCGGATGGCGATGCCGTGGACCAGCACGCGGCCCAACTCGCCGACGATGCGGGCTGTATAGTCTTCGCTCCCGGCCGAAGACCCTGCGTTGATGATCACCAGGTCGTGGCTGCGGGCGGCCTCGAGGATGCGGTCTCTGATGGCGGCGTAATCGTCGGCCAGCGGGGAGAGGCGGGTGACCAGGCCACCCCATTCGCGCACCATCGCGCCCAGCACCAACGAGTTATACTCCACGATATCGCCCGGGCGCAGGTTGCTGCCGGGCGCGACCAGCTCCGTGCCGGTTGGCTGGATCGCGACTCGCGGTTGCCGGCGCACCTTCAGCCGGGCGTGGCCCGATCCAGCCGCCGCGCCGATGTCTTGCGGTCGCAGCCGGTGGTTGGCGGGCAGGATCAGTTCTGTGGCGACCATGTCCTCGCCCATCGGCCGGACGTGTTGCCAGGGCGCCACGGCGGAAAGAATCTCGATCGCGTCGGCCCCGGCATGGAGTTGGCGCTGAACCTCTTCGGCCATGATCACCGCGTTGGTGTTCGGCGGCAGGGGATCGCCGGTATCCACATAGATCGCCGCTTCCCCGATCGGCAGGTAGACCGGCCGGGTTTCGCTGGCCCCACGCGTGTCCTCCGCGGCCACGGCATAGCCGTCCATCGCCGCCGCGTGATAGTGCGGCGAGGAGACCAGCGCCCACACCGGTTCGGCCGTGATCCGGCCGGCCGCGTCTTCTAGTGCAACCGACTCCCCGGGCAATGGGCCATCCAGGCCGGCCGCGGCCAGGGCGGTCCACCAGCGGGCCAACGCCTCTTCCAGGGGGATATCTTCGAGATATGGGGAGTGAGTGTGTACCGACATGGCAGCTCTTGAGTTCCTTCCGCGCAGTCTGTGAACTTGACCGGGCAGTAGTATAGCACAGCGCGGCCTTCTGCCGCAACCAAAGGTCGTCACTTCGAGCGCTCTGGCGTCGTCTTAATTTTTCGGGTGTTCTGTTTAGGGCTAAGGACTAAATAACTTACTCATCTGCTCCGGCAAATGAAGGGGGGACTTGCGCAAGTTATTTACTTCTCAGTCCTTAGTTCATCGTGCAAAATGCAGGAAAGTGTGTTAGAATAGGCTTATTGACCACTCATCAGAAAGGGGGCTTCCCATGCACAGACATCGTACGACGAGATTAGTCGCAGTTCTTCTCCTGGTCGCCGCTCTCGTGTTCTTCGTGATCGGAGTTGTCGCTGCCATAACACTGGCCCGAGGTGGGTTGGGATCCGGTTGGGGGATCGGGTGGCGCGGCTGGATGTGGCTTCCGGTGTTGGTGAGCGCGTTTCTCAATGCTCTCAGCCTGCTGATCCTCGGAGCGGTGTTGCTCTTTCTGGCCCAGATCGAGAACAACCTGGGCGTAGCCCGAGAGCGGCAAGAGGCGGCTATCGCGGCGGCCCAGGCTACACCGATCGAGGTCGAGCCCGCCCCCGCCCCCGTGATTACGGAAGCCCTCGCGCCAGCGGCGGTCTTGGCCGCTGAAGCCCTCCCCATCCCCATAGCTGAAGCGCTTCCGATACCGGCGGTCTTGACCGCCGAAGCGCTGGCCGAGACGCCCCTCGCCGCGGCGGAGATGATCGAGACGCCAGCTCCAATCACGGAGGTGTCGGCGCCTCCAGTCATCCTCCCACAGATTGAGATATCAGAGGCCACGGTCTCCGAGGCAGTGGCCGAAGTCGAGGCCGCGCTGCCCGAAGCGATCGCCGAGGTGGAGGCCGTGCTGCCCGAAGCGGCGCTGCCCGAAGCGATCGCCGAGGTGGAGGCCGCGCTGCCCGAGGCCGCGCTGCCCGAAGCGGCGCTGCCCGAAGCGATCGCCGAGGTGGAGGCCGCACTGCCCGAAGCGGCGCTGCCTGAAGCGATCGCCGAGGTCGAGGCCGCGCTGCCGGAAGCGGCGCTGCCTGAAGCGATCGCCGAGGTCGAGGCCGCGCCCGATGCCGGGGTGACCCCACTGCTGAAAGGCAAGGGCGCACCACTGAGGTTGCCGGGCGCCGAGGAGGCGGCTCGCATCGCTGCTGAACTGAAGGCTCTCAAGGCGGCTTCCGGTTCGAGGCCGCGTGTTGACGTCGCGGCGCCCGTGGAGACGCCGGATCTACCCCAAGCCGACCGGACAGATGACCTGACGCTCATCAAAGGGATCGGCCCGTCCTACGCGCGCAAATTGCGCGAAGTGGGAATTACATCCTTTGCGGCTCTGGCTGAAGCGGGCGACGATCTGTTGGAAGCACTCACCGAGGGTAATCTGGAGCGTGTCGTGCGCGATGACTGGCGCGGTCAAGCCCGCCGGTTGAACGCGTAGGATCTATTGAATCCGGCGCGGGGCGACAGCGTTCTGGACAAATCGATACTTCCTGGTAGAGAGCGAGGTGCGCAATCTGAATCCCCCGGCAGGTTGCGCACTTCGCGCGTTCTGCGCCAGCTCGATGAGTTGCTCGAGTAGCCGAAACGCCCCTTCTGCGGTATAATTGCAGCGTATCTTCTCAATAATCCGGGGTGACTGTGGCCGGTCTACCCCCAAGAAACTGAGAAGATACATTGCAGCCAGATCGTGAGGGTTTTTTGCAGGAGTTTCCATGAACAACGAGATCGTGCTGGATTCCCAGCCGGCCGGATCGATGCTGGCCGGCATCGGGATCGTACGCCCTATCAGTATCGAAGAAGAGATGCGGGGTTCCTACCTGGACTACGCCATGAGCGTGATCGTGGCTCGCGCGCTGCCAGATACCCGGGACGGTCTGAAACCGGTGCAGCGCCGGATCCTCTACGCGATGCACGACATGGGCATCCGACCCGGTTCGGCCTACAAGAAATCCGCCCGCATCGTCGGTGAGGTGTTGGGCAAGTACCACCCGCACGGCGATTCGGCTGTGTACGATGCGATGGCCCGCCTGGCCCAGGATTTCAGCCTGCGCTACCCGCTGGTGGACGGCCAGGGCAACTTCGGCTCCATCGATGGCGACTCGCCGGCCGCGATGCGTTACACTGAGGCTCGCCTGGCGCGCATCGCCGATGCGTTGTTGGCCGACATCGACAAGGAAACGGTCGATTGGACTGACAACTTCGACGGCAGCCTCCAGGAACCGGCCGTCTTGCCGGCAACATTACCCAATTTGCTGCTCAACGGCAACAGCGGCATCGCCGTGGGCATGGCGACGAACATCCCGCCGCACAATCTCACCGAGCTGGTGGATGCCATCGCCTATCTGATCGATCGCTGGGATCAGGTGGACGAGATCACCGTGGATGAGCTGATGATGTTCGTCCGCGGCCCGGATTTCCCCACCGGCGGCCTCCTGTTGGGGCGCGATGAGATCAAGCTCGCCTACGGGACAGGCAAGGGCCGCGTGATCATGCGCGCGGTGACCCGCATCGAAGAGATGGCCGGCGGGCGCTATCGGATCCTGGTCACCGAAATCCCGTATCAGATCAACAAAACTACCATCCTGGAGCGGATCGCCGATCTGGTACGCACGGGCCGCTTGACCGACATCGGCGACTTGCGCGACGAGTCGGACCGCCGGGGGATGCGGATCGTGATCGAGTTGAAGCGCGGCGCGGCCCCCCGTAAGGTGCTGAACCAGCTCTTCAAGTACACGCCGTTGCAGAGCACCTTCGGCGTCAATCTGCTGGCGCTGGTGGACGGCGAGCCGCGCTTGCTCAACCTCAAACGGGCGTTGCAGCACTACGTCGACCACCGGATCGACGTGATCACCCGGCGCACGGCCTACCTGTTGCGCGTCGCTCGCGAACGGGCGCACATCCTGGAGGGGCTGCGCATTGCCCTGCAATTCCTGGATGAGGTGATCCGCATCATTCGCGGGGCCGACAGCGCCGACGATGCCCGCCAGAAGCTAATCACGCGCTTCGGTTTGAGCGAGCGCCAGGCCCAGGCCATTCTGGATATGCAATTGCGCCGGCTGGCCGCGTTGGAGCGCCAGAAGATCGAGGAGGAATACAACGCGCTCCAGGAGCAGATCGCCTATTACGAGGGGCTGCTGGCCGATGCCACGCGTATCCTGGGCGTTGTCAAGGAGGAAGTGCTGGCGTTGAAGGAGAAGTTTGGGGACGCCCGCCGGACCCAGATCGTGGCAGAGGCTGCCGAGGACTTCGCCGAAGAGGACCTGATCAGCCAGGAGAGCGTCCTGATCAGCGTGACCCAGGCCAGCTACATCAAGCGCACGCGCCTGGCGGCCTACCGGGCGCAACGCCGCGGCGGCCGTGGCGTACAAGGGATGCGCACCAAGGACGAGGACGAGGTGGTGGACCTGATCTCGGCCCGCACACTGGATCACGTTCTGTTCTTCACCAACCGCGGCCGGGTCTATGCGCAGCGCGTCTTTGCGCTGCCCGATTCTGGCCGCACCGGCCGCGGGCTGCCGATGGTCAACTTTTTGAACCTGGCCGCGGATGAGCGGGTCACCACGCTGCTGGTGGTGTCCAATTTCGACCAGGCCGAGTACATCACCCTGCTCACCCGCCAGGGACGCATCAAACGGGCCAGCCTGGAGGAGTTCTCGTCGGTGCGGCCCAGCGGCATCATCGCCATGAACCTGGGTCCGGGCGATGAGCTGGCGTGGGCGCGGCTGACCAACGGCGATCAGGAGTTTGTCGTTGTCACGATCGGGGGACGCGCGCTGCGCTTCTCCGAGAACACGGTCCGCCCCATGGGACGGGCCGCGGCCGGCGTGCTCGGTATCCGGCTGGGCGAGGGAGACGCGGTGGCCGCGTTTGACGTGGTGGAACCAGGTGGCGATCTGCTGGTGCTGACGCAGCACGGTTGGGGCAAGCGCACGGCGCTGGAGGAGTTCTCGATCCATGGCCGCAACGTGCAAGGCGTGTGGGCGCTCGATCACCACCGGCTGGAGCAAACCGGCCCCGTCGTTGCCGCCCGCGTGGTCCAACCGGAGGATCAGGTGACCGTCATCACGGCCAACGGGATCGCGATGCGCACACCGGTATCAACCATCAGCCAGATGGGGCGCATGACGCGCGGGGTGCGGATCGTCAACCTGGACGAGAACGATACCGTCGCGGCCATGGCGCGGCTGCCCGCGGCCGTGGAGGAGGGGGCCGCGGGGGACGAAGGACAGACGGCGAAGGACGAAAACCGCAAAACGCAAACCGAGGTTATCATCCTATGAAAGCCATTTCACTCCGACTGGATAACACACAGTATGAACGATTGCGTGTCTTGTCTTTTGCAACTCGCCAGCCAGTGGCCGAGATTATCCGCACTGCCATTGACACTTACTTGAAGCAAGCCTCCGTCAAGCCCGGACAAGAATGGTTTTGGACAGCCGAGTGGCAAGCTGCCGAAAAGGAGGCCGAAGCCGATCTTGCGGCCGGTCGTGTCCAGGTTTTCGAGAATGATGCTGAATTTCTGGCAAGCCTGGTATAACGATGAAGCACATCAAAACCCAGCGGTATCTTCTCAATTTTTTGGGGCCAACGTGCCAGGCACTTCGCAAGTGCCTGGCACGTGACGACGGCCTCCCCCAATTATTGAGAGGATACACCCAGCGCTTTGTTGAAGCATTTGCGGCTCTACCTCCAGAGGTCAAAGCGCAAGCGCGCAAGGCGTTTGAGTTGTTTTGCCGGGACATGTCGCATCCCAGCCTCTCGATCGAGCGCGTCGAGGGATATCCAGGAGTCTGGTCGGGTCGCATCAGCCAGAAGTACCGCTGGACGTTCCACTTCCAGGAAGACCCCAAGACCGGTGAGCGGGTCTGTGTCCATCGCGTGATCGGTGTACATGAAAAGGTCTATCGCAATCCATGAAGATGAAGCCATTCTGACCAGGGCCATGGAACGCGGATCATTCATTTCAACGGAAGGACTTCATGTCCCTCAGCAGCCTCCTGCGCCGAGGCATCGGCCTCCAACTGGAAGTCATGCCCGAGCTGTCCGCCGACCGCCTGGCCGAGACGTTGGTGGCGTTTGCCAATTCCGACGGCGGCACGGTGTT
>MNXL01000213.1:2421-17780 GCA_001871755.1 Anaerolineae bacterium CG2_30_64_16 | reverse complement strand
TTCTATCGGGCATCCAGGTTCCCGCTGGCAGCGCCGCTGGATTCCCGCTAAGAGCTTGCGGGAATGACATCACCACAAAGGCTGAGTAGTAACCATCTGACATGACAGGAGTTTGGACCTCAAGATCTCTGGGCGAAATTGTAACACAAAGGAACGGGTTCTACAAGCGTGTTGGAGAGGATGAGAGGAATTGAGGCCCTCTGAGTTCCTCCGAGTTCCTTTCGTTTCCCTTCGACCGCGGGCCAGCCCCGCGCCGTATCCTTATGCAAGGAGGCATTTCACCAATGAAGATTCTCGATCTCACCATTCCCCTGGGCATCGCCACGCCACCCTGGCCCACTTATGAACCGCTGCAGGTGAAGTATTTCAAGCGGCTGGCGCCGAACGGGGCCAACGGCCAGTTGCTGACCCATTCCAACCACCTGGGCACGCACCTGGACGGCGAAATCCACTTCTACACCCCTGGCAAGGACATCGCCAGCCTGGACATGGACTTCCTGGTCGGCCCCGCGGCCATCGTGGATCTCTCCGACGTCTGCGCGGACTACGACATCTACACCTCGGAGATGATCGAGGAGCGCGTGGAGGTGCGGGAAGGTGACATCCTGATCATCCACACCGGCTTCCATCATTTCGGCTGGGACATGCCCACCGCCGACGAGGTCCGCTACATGGTCAAACACCCCGGCCCCGACCGCGAGTTCTCGCTGTGGGCCAGGCAGAAGAAGCTCAAGTGGATCGGCGTGGACTGCGGCAGCGCGGATCACCCGATGAACACCATCATCCGCACCTGGATGCCGCGCCAGGCCAAAGAGGCGGACGCCCACTTCCTGAAGAAGTACGGCCAAAGCCTCGAGGAACGCTTCGACGATTCCAAATACCAGCTCATGCACATCGAGATGTTCCCACACGGCATCATCCACGCGGAGTGCATCGGCGGCGAACTGGATCTGCTGCTCAACCGCCGCGCGACGGTCGGCTTCTTCCCCTGGCGCTTCGTGGACGGCGAAAGCAGCATCGGCCGCTGCGTGGCGTTCGTGGAAGATGATGAGTACGAGGAGTTGATGCGCCTGAAGGACTCCGCTATGGGCATCACCCGCTTCGGCGACGCGTTCAACCCCGCGCACGTGGAGCGGCTGAATGCGCAGGTGACGGCAAGAAAGTAAGTTGAAGGTATTGGGTATTGGGTGGCCGGCTCCAATACCTAACCCGGACAAGCCGGAACCAAGAAGGCGCCAGCCTTGCTCACTGAATTCTTGCACAAAAAGTAAGGATCTCGTGGGTTAGGCCCTAATACCCAATATCTAATACCGGGCCCACCCATGTAGATTCTGAATCGAGGGAGAAGATGCAACGCTTTACCGCCGCCTGCGCTCAATTCGCCATCACGCCGATGGATGTCGCGGCCAACGTCGCCAAATCGGTCGCCTGGACGCGCCGCGCCGTGGACGAATCCGGCGCGCAGCTCATCGTTTTGCCGGAAACGATCACCACCGGCTTCGTGCCGGGCATGGGCCCGGCCGGTCTCTGGGATCTCGTGGACGCGCTGCCCGGTCGCCTATCTGAGCCCCTGCAAGAGGTTGCGCAGGCGTCGGGTGTCTACCTCGTCTTCGGCGCCTACGAGCGGGGCGGCGAGCGGGGCATCGTCTACAACTCGGCAGCCCTCATCGGCCCGAGTGGCGATCTGCTGGGCGTGTACCGCAAGACGCACCTGTTTCCGACGGAGCGGATGATTGAGGACCAGACCCGAAGGGTTTTTGGAAACCCTTCGGGTCTGAGTGGCTGGTCCACCCCCGGCGCCGACCCGGTCGTGATCGAAACGCCCTTCGCCGCCATCGGCCTGACCATCTGCTATGATGGTGACTTCCCGGAGCTATACCGCGCCGAAGCCATTATGGGCGCGGAGGTGATTGTGCGACCCAGCGCGCTGCTGCGTTCCTTCGAGATCTGGGAGCTGACCAACCGGGCGCGCGCCTACGACAACCACGTCTACATCGTCGCGGCCAACGCGGTGGGGCCAGATGCTGGAGGCAATTACTACTTCGGCCACAGCATGATCGTGGACCCCATCGCTCACAAGCTGGCCCAGGCCCGCGGTACCGAGGAGATCATCTACGCTGAGCTCGATCCAGACCCGATCAAACGGATTACCTACGGCGCAGACAGCCCGATGATCTTCGATCACCTGCAAGATCGCAACGTGGCGGCCTACCGGAACATCTTGACGCCAGCGCGGAGTCGGTTTGAACCGGCCCAAAGATAGCAGGAGGGCGTTCTCATGCAACCACTGAATAGCCTGCGCGTCCTTGATCTAACACGAGCGTTGGCCGGCCCGTTCTGCACCATGATGCTGGGCGATCTGGGGGCCGATGTCATCAAGGTCGAACGGCCCGGCGCGGGCGACGAAAGCCGCGGCTGGGGCCCGCCGTTCGTGGGTCAGCCTTACGGGCCCTATCCGGGTGAGTCGGCCTACTTCATCGCGGCCAACCGTAACAAGCGCAGCATCACGGTCAACCTCAAGGCTCCGCAGGGCCGGGAGATCATCCGGCGGCTGGCGGCGATCTCGGATGTGCTGGTCGAGAATTTCGTGACCGGCACTCTGGACAAAATGGAACTTGGCTACAAGGCGCTGCACGCGCTGTACCCGCGACTGGTCTACTGCTCGATCAGCGGCTACGGCCGCACCGGCCCTTATGCCGAGCGGCCCGGCTACGACTTCATCATCCAGGCCGAAGGCGGGCTGATGAGCATCACCGGCCCTGAGGAAGGCCAACCCTACCGCGTGGGTGTGCCGATCGTGGACATCACGGCCGGCATGTTCGCGGCGACCGCGATCCTGGCCGCGCTGCGGGCGCGCGACGTCACAGGCGAAGGACAACTCGTAGACGTGTCGCTGCTCGACACGCAGATCGCCCTGCTTGCAAACGTCGGCTCGGGCTACCTGGTCAGCGGCCAGCCACCGCGGCGCCAGGGCAACGCCCACCCCAACATCGCGCCTTACGAGGCGTTCCAGGCCCGCGACCGCTGGTTTGCCCTGGCGGCCGCCAACGAGCGGCAGTGGGCGCTCCTGTGCGACGTGATCGCCCGGCCCGACCTGAAAGCCGACCCGCGTTTTGCCACGAACAAGGACCGCGTCGCCCACCGCGCCGAGATGCGGGCGGCGCTCAACGAGCTGTTTTCGCAGCACGACGCCAGCCATTGGCTGGCCCAACTGCAGGTCGCCGGGCTGCCCTGTGGACCGATCAACACCGTTCCAGAGGCGTTCGCGCATCCACAGGCCGCAGCACGCGGCCTGATCCAGGAGACTGACCATCCGGTCACCGGCCATCTGAGCCTCGCGGGTTTCCCTTACCATTTGGACCGTACTCCCGCGGCGGTTCGCCTCCCACCACCGCTGCTGGGAGAGCACACGGAGCAGGTGCTCACAGAATTGCTGGGTTACACTGCCGAGGCAGTCACCTCCCTGCGCGAACAGCACGCAATCCAGGCAGACCGTTTGGTACGTGTGTTGCCATTGTAGCGGTCCTGACTCATCCAGGCTCAACGGAGGCGCCATGTTGGAGACGATCTCAGTCGCGCTCACCGTCAACGGACAACCCGTCCAGGCCGTCGCGCCGCGCGAGGTGACCTTGCTGGAGTTTCTGCGAGAGCGGCTACATCTCACCGGGACCAAGAACGGTTGCTCGACTGGCCACTGCGGCGCCTGCACGGTCATTCTCAACGGCAAGGCAACGCGGGCCTGCCTGGTCAAGATGGGTTCGCCGCGACTCGCCGGAGCGACCGTGGAGACGATCGAGGGGCTCGCCCCCGCCGCCGCGCGGGGGCGGACCCCGGAAGACAAGCTGCATGTCCTTCAGGCCGCGTTCATCGAACACAACGCGGTGCAATGTGGATTCTGCTCGCCCGGCCTGTTGATGTCGGCCAAAGCCCTGCTCGACCAGCAGCCCCTGCCATCGGCCGATGAGATCAAGGCCGCACTGACCCAGAATCACAACCTGTGCCGGTGCACTGGCTACGTCAGCATCATCGCGGCGATCCAGGACGCGGCCCAGCGGTTGGCGGCCGGGGAAGAATGGGTTGACCAGGCCACGGTGCGGCAAACGCTCGCGATTGACAGTCCGCGGCTGCGGTCGGACGCGATCGATCTGGCGACCGGCGCAACGTCCTTTGCCGACGATTTGCGCGTCGAGGGCCTGCTGCACGGGAAGATCCTCTGGGCGGCGCATCCCTCGGCCGAAATCCTCAGCATCGACACATCCGCCGCCGAAGCGATGCCCGGTGTCGTCCGTGTGATCACGGCCCGCGATATCCCCGGTGAGAACATCTGTGGCCTGGTGACCCTCGACCAGCCGGCCATCGCCGCCGACCGCGTGCGCTCTATCGCCGATCCGATCGCGGCCGTGATCGCGAAGAGCGAAGCCACGGCCGAAGGGGCGCTGAACCGGATTCGCGTCGCCTACCGACCGCTCCCCGGCGTCTTCACGCCCGAAGAGGCTGCCCGACCCGATGCGCCCAAAGTCCACGCGACGGGCAACCTGCTCCACCGGTCCCAGATCGTGCGCGGGGACGTGGATAAGGCTTTCCAGCGGTGCGCGGTTGTCGTCGAGCACACCTACACCACGCCCCGCATCGAACACGCCTTCCTCGAACCCGAATCCGGGATCGGTTTCCCGACCGAAGACGGCGGCGTCCTGATCCGCATGGGGACCCAGACCGTCTTCGACGACCGCGCCCAGGTCGCGCGCATCCTCGGTCTGCCCGAAGAAGAGGTGCGCGTGGTGCAGATGCCGATGGGTGGCGCGTTCGGCGGCCGGGAGGACCTGATCATCCAGCAGTTTCTGGCTCTGGGCGCGCTGCTCTGCCAACGCCCGGTCAAGATCACCCTCAGCCGCGCGGAATCGCTGCGCTGCCATCAGAAGCGGCACCCGGCGACCATGCGTTTCAAGACCGGCGCGGACGCCGGCGGCAAGCTGCTGGCGGTCGAAGCGGACATCACCCTGGACACCGGCGCCTACGCCTCGTTGGGGCTGGACATCCTCGAAAACACGGTCGAGTTCGCCTGCGGGCCGTACTACGTGCCCAACATCCGGGTGCATGGCACGGCGTGGTTCACCAACAACGTGTTGTCGGGCGCGATGCGCGGCTTCGGGGTCAACCAGGTCGCGTTTGCGCTGGAGAGCAACCTGGACGAGACCGCGCGCCGGCTGGCCATCGATCCGTTCGAGATCCGTCTACTGAACGCGCTGGAGGACGGCCTGCCCACCGCGGCCGATCACCTGCTGGAGCCGGGGATGTGTGGCATCAAGCAAACCATCCAGGCGGCCAGGGACGCGTTTCGCCAGTACAACCTGCCGCAGCCAGCGCCGGGCAAACGCATCGGGGTGGGGGTGGCGTCGGCGGTCAAGAACATCGGCTTCGGGCATCAGATC
This sequence comes from Anaerolineae bacterium CG2_30_64_16, assembly GCA_001871755.1. Lineage (GTDB taxonomy): Bacteria > Chloroflexota > Anaerolineae > CG2-30-64-16 > CG2-30-64-16 > CG2-30-64-16. The sequence goes on along the minus strand of MNXL01000213.1, from coordinate 12,351 downwards.
CCCGAGAGCGCGGGCGCGGTGGTCGAGTTGGACGCAGCCGGCACGCTCACGATCTGGCACAGCCAGCACGAATACGGGCAGGGCGCCGGGGCAGGACTGGTGGGGATGGCTGCAACCGCCCTGGGGATGCCGCCGGACAAGATCCGTGCAATCGGCCCGGATACCGCGCTGACCCCCGTCACCGGCCCCACCACCGCGTCGCGCCAGACTTTTCTCACAGGCAAGGCGCTGCTGCTGGCGATCAAAGACCTGCAAGACCAGGCCTTTGGGCACGCGGCCGAGACCCTGGAGACCGCGCCGGAGAACGTCCGACTGGTCGGCGCGGAACTGGTCGATGCCGTCTCTGGTCGGGCGATGCCGATCGCCGCGTTGGGAGAACGGCTGCGCGTCAGCCGCAGTTACACGCCGCCCGAGACGGACACCCTGCTCAACCAGGAGCAGAGTCGCGCCGGTCAGGCCGATTTTCGTTCGCGCCTGTCGTTCTATTGCTATGCCTACGGCACGCAGGTCGCCATCGTGGAGGTGGACGAGCGGACCGGCCATGTGCAGGTGCTGGCAGTGATCGCAGCCAACGACGTGGGCAAGGCAATCAACCCCGGCGCAGTGGTCGGCCAGATCGAAGGCGGCGTGATGATGGGCCTCGGCTACGCCCTGTCGGAAGAGTACGTGGTGCAGGACGGCCACAACCTGACCGACTCGCTCCACAAGTGCCGGCTGCCGGGCGCCGATCAGACGCCGGAGGTGATCTCGCTGATCGTCGAGGTACCCCATCCCTACGGCCCGTTGGGGGTCAAAGGGTTCGCCGAGGCGCCCTCACTGGCGACTGCGCCGGCGATTCTCAACGCGGTCTATGACGCGGTGGGCGTGCGGATTCGCGACCTGCCCGCCACGCGACTGAAGATCCGGGAGGCGTTCGCTGTCCGCGAACCGGTCGCCGCGTGACTATCCTGAAAAGCGCACCTAACCCCCCAACCCCCTTCCCTCGCAGGGAAGGGGGAGCCGCACTTCCCCCTCTCCTGGCAGGAGAGGGGGGCAGGGGGGTGAGGTTTTCATCCGCCGGGGCGCCGCGCGCGGCGCAGGATGCCAGGAACGCGGGAAAGGAAGGAGGTGCAAAATCTGACATCGGCTACCTGCTACCGTCTGGCCCCATTCTTGTTCTCAGTCAAAGGAGGCAATGTGATGTCAACAAAGCATCTGGTCCGGGTTCTCGTTGTTATGCTGTTTGTCGCCCTCGTCGCCGGCTGCGCGCCCGCCGTAGCGCCTGCGCCCCAGCAGGCAGAAGTGCCGCTGGTCTACGCCGCGTATGCCACCCCAATCGAGGAGCCCTGGGACGGCGTCATCCACGCCGCCCTGCAAAAGGCGGCCGACGCCGGCAAGATGAAGTACGAACACACCGACAATATCGGCTACTCCGGCGACATGGAGCGCGTGCTGCGCGAGATTTGCGAGAAGAAGAAACCGGCAGCTATCTTCGGCGACGCCTTCGGCAATGAGGAGGCCGTGCGCCGGGTAGCGGCTGACTACCCCAAGATCGCCTTCGTCTTCGGTTCGGGCCTCGGCCCCTCCGAGCCCAATGTGTCTGTCTTCGACAACTGGATTCATGAACCGGCCTACCTGTCCGGCATCGTCGCGGGTGGCATGACCAAGTCGAGCGTCATCGGTGTGGTCGGCGGCCACCCTGTCCCTGAAGTCAACCGCCTGATCAACGCGTTCACCGCCGGCGCCAAGGAAATGAACCCCGCTGTCAAGGTGCAAGTGACCTTCATCAATAGCTGGTTCGATCCCGCGGCGGCCAAGGAAGCCGCGCTGGCCCAGATCGACTCGGGCGCAGACGTGCTCTACGCCGAGCGGTTCGGCGTGATCGAGGCGGCCCAGGAGCGCGGGTTGTGGGCGTTCGGCAACATGAGCGACCAGAACAGCCTGGCGCCCGATCGTGTGCTCACCGGCCCGGTGTGGAACATGACCCCGACCGTGGAGTACGTGCTGGATCAGATCAAGGCGGGTTCCTACACCGCGCTGGATCTGAAGGACTTCAGCATGATGGCCAAGGGTGGCGCCAGCCTGGCTCCGTTCCATGGCCTGGATGCGCAGATCCCGGCCGCCACTGCGGAACTGCTCAAGAAGCGGCAGGATGAGATCGCCAAAGGCCTGTTCCGGGTGGACATCGATGAGGCGATGCCCGTCGGTGCGGCCGCGGAGTAACGGTTCTGCGTGTTGACCGCCCCCATGGCCGGGCGAAGCGTTATTGGGGGGTTGTATGGACCTGGTAGAGATGCGCGGGATCACCAAGCGCTTCGGACCGGTCGTCGCCAATGATCGGGTGGACTTCAGTCTGCGACCAGGCGAGATCCACGCGTTGTTGGGCGAGAATGGGGCCGGCAAGACCACACTGATGCGCATCCTGTACGGCCTCTACCGGGCGGACGAGGGGCAGATCATCGTCGAAGGCCAGCCGGCCCGCATCGCGTCCCCTAAGGATGCCATCGGCCTGGGCATCGGCATGGTGACCCAGCACTTCGCGCTCGTGCCCCCCCTGACGGTCGCGGAGAACGTCGTCCTCGGCTATACTGATGGGTTCCGGGTGGATCCGGCCAGGGTCCGGGCGCAGGTGCAGGAAGCCGCGGCGCGCTTCGGGCTGGAGATCGCGGCCGGCGCGCTGGTTTCCCATCTCTCGGTCGGCGAAAGGCAGCGCGTCGAGATCCTGAAGGCGCTCTACCGCAACGCGCGGGTGTTAATCCTGGACGAACCGACCGCGGTGCTGATCCCGCAAGAGGTGGACACGCTGTTCGCCACGCTCCGCCGCCTGTGCGCAGATGGCCTATCGGTGGTCTTCATCAGCCACAAGCTGAAGGAGGTGATGGCGATCAGCGACCGGGTGACCGCGCTGCGCGACGGCAAGCTGGTGGGCACGGTCGACACCGCACAGACCGCCCCGGCGCAGCTCGCGCGGATGATGGTGGGCCGAGAAACGTTCGGCGTGGCGCGCCAGGGCGAGCGGACGCCGGGCGAGCCTGTGCTGCAGATCGAGCGCCTCGGCGCCGACGACGATCGCGGGCTGAGCATGCTCAAGAACGTGACGCTGAGCATCGAGGCCGGCGAGATCCTGAGCGTCGCGGGGGTGGGCGGCAACGGACAACGGGAATTGGCCGAGACGCTGTGCGGCGTACGCCGGCCCAGGGCGGGCCGCATCCTGGTCAACGGCCAGGACCTGACCGCGGCGAGGCCACACGAGTTCACCGCGGCCGGCGTGGGCCGGATCCCGGAAGATCGGCACGCGGGCGCAGTGGGCGAGTTGACGGTCGCCGAAAACCTGGCGCTCGAGCATTTGGGCGAGTTCACGCGCGGGGGCGTGCTGAATCGAGAGGCCATCCTGAGCAACGCTGCGGCGCTGATCGCCCAGTTTCAGATCAAGGCCCGGCCGACCGATCGCGCCCGCACCCTTTCCGGCGGCAACCTGCAGAAGCTGCTGCTCGCCCGCGTGCTCTCGCGCCAGCCCTGCGTGGTGATCGCGCCGCAGCCGACCCGCGGGCTGGACATCGGCGCGACCGAGTACGTGCGCAACGAGCTGTTGGCGCAGCGCGAGCGCGGCGCGGCCGTGCTGCTGATCTCGGAAGACCTGGACGAAATCCTCGCCCTGTCCGACCGCATCGCGGTGATCTACGAGGGAGAGATCGTGGGCGTGGCGCCGGCCAGGGAAGCGGATGTGGAGACCCTGGGGCTGATGATGGCCGGTGCGACACGGGAGGGGGCGCGTGTTCGAGAAGCTGTCTAGGCCCAGGTTGCGCATCGAGAAGGCCCCCGCGCCTCCCTGGCAGCGCGCTCTGATCCCGATCCTGGCGCTGCTGATCACCTTCCTCCTGACATCAGGGCTGATCCTCTGGGGGCGAGCCAACCCGTTCGAGGCCTACTACTACTTCCTGGTCGAGCCGCTCTCCAGCCGGATCAGCGCGTTGGAGGTGCTGGTCAAGGCCACGCCGCTGATCCTGACGGGGGTCTCGGTGAGCTTTGCCTTTGCGGCCGGATACTACAACATCGGCGCGGAGGGCCAGCTCTACGCGGGCGCAATTGCGGCCGCGTGGCTGGGCGTGGCGCTGCGCGGTGTGCCACCTGCTCTGGCGATCCTGTTGATGATCTTCGGCGGTTTTGCCGCGGGGATGCTGTGGGCGCTGGTCCCCGCGCTGTTGAAGGTCAAGCTCGCGGTGGATGAGGTGGTCACGACCCTGCTGCTGAATTCGGTCATGGCGTTCATCGTCAGCGCACTGCTCAACGGCCCGTGGCGCGACCCCAAGTCGGGTTGGCCGCAGTCGCCGGAGATCCTGCTCAACACCCACTTCCCGAAACTGGTCCCCCGCTCTCGGCTGCACCTGGGCTTTGTCGTCGCCATCATCGCCGCGCTGCTCCTGTGGTTCATCGTCTCGCGCACGAGCATCGGGCTGAAGATGCGCGCGGTCGGGCTGGGGAAACAGGCAGCGCGCTTTGCAGGGGTCAGCGTCAGCCGGACCATGCTGCTGGCCGCGCTGGTCAGCGGCGGGATTGCCGGGATCGCGGGAGTCAGCGAGGTCGCCGGCATCCAGTTTCATCTGATCGGGGAGCTTTCGCCTGGCTACGGCTACACGGGCATCATCATCGCCACGCTTGGCGCGTTGCAGGCGATCGGCGTGGCTGCGGCCGGGCTCTTCTTTGGCCTGATCAGCACCGGCGCGCAGACGGTCAGCCGCGCGCTCGGCGTGCCGGTTTACCTGGGTGACGTGACGCAGGCAGCCATGTTGCTGGTCACGCTGGCGATGCTATTGCTCCAGCGCTATCGCATCCGGAGGGCGTGATGAACGCGTTCGTCGTCAACCTGATCGCCGCGATGCTGCGGGTGGCCACGCCGCTGCTGCTGGCGGCCGTCGGCGAGACCTTCGCCGAACGGGCGGGCGTGCTCAACCTGGGGATCGAGGGCACGATGTTCTTTGCCGCGTTCCTGGGCTTTTTCGTGGCCGATGCCACCGGTAGCCTGTGGATCGGGCTGCTCGCAGCGATCATCAGCGGCGTGCTGGCCGGCCTGCTGATGGCGCTGCTCTCGGTGACCCTCGGCGTCAACCAGCACGTCTCCGGCCTCGGCATCACCTTGCTGCTGACCGGGCTGGCGCTTTTCGCCTTCCGCCTGCGCTATGGCGGCCGCTCGACACCGCCGGCGATCCCGCCCTTTCCCCTGCTCGATCCACTGCCGAACGTGCCGATCTTGGGGAACATCCTCCAGCAATACCTGCTGACCTACGTGGCCTTCCTGGTGGTGGCGCCGGTGGCCTGGTGGCTGCTCTATCGCACCAGCTTCGGGTTGAACGTGCGGGCGGTTGGCGAAAATCCGGAGGCGGCCGACGCGGCCGGCGTCAATGTGTTCCGCATCCGCTATCTCGCGTTGGGGATCGGCGGCGGGCTGATGGCGGCCGGTGGCGCGTTCCTGTCGCTCTCGCAGTTGGGCGCGTTCACCCACGGTATCGTAGCGGGTCGCGGATGGGTCGCCATCGCGCTGGTGATCTTCGGCAACTGGCACCCCATCAAGGTGATGCTCGGCGCGCTCATCTTCGGCGGGACGTTTGCGCTCCAGTTGCGGCTCCAGGCGATCGGTCTGCAACTGCCGATCCCGTACGAGAGCTTTCTGGCGCTGCCCTACATCGTCACGTTGGTCGCCCTGGTGCTGGCCGGCCGGAACGCGTCCTACCCCGCCGCGCTGCTGAAACCCTATCGAAGAGAATGACAGGGCCTGACCAGTTAAATTCTTGTACGACAGACAAGAATTCTCTGATGGTATTTGTCTGGTCGGCTCTGGCTTGTCCAGGTTAGGAGAGAGCGATGGCTGAATACGACCTTTTGATCAAGAACGCCAGGCTGCGCAAGACTGGCGAACGCCTGGTCGAGATTGGCATCGCGGCCGGCAAGGTGACCGCCATCGGCCAGGGGCTGAGCGGCGGCGCAGTTCGACAGATAGACGCCGGGGGCAGCCTGGTGACGGAAGCGTTCGCCAATCCACACCTCCACTTGTGCAAAGTCTACACCCTGGCGATGCTGGACGAGGAGGCCCTCAAGGATTATCACGGGGCCGACATGGGCAAAGCGATGACAGCCATCGAGTTGGCCGCCCGGGTGAAGGCCAGGTACGACGCCTCGTGGATCTACGAGAACGTCTGCAAAGCGGTGCAGCTTGCGGCCGATTTCGGCACGCTGCACATCCGCGCATTCGCGGACGTGGATGCGAAAGCGCGGATGGAGGGGGTCAAGGCGCTGATCCGGGCGCGCGAGACGTTCAAGGGCCGGCCTGGTGCGCCAGGCGTGGATATCCAGGTCGTCGCGTTTGCGCAGGACGGCGTGGTGCGCGAGCCGGGCGCGGCCGATCTGGTGCGCCAGGCGATGGAGCTGGGCGCGGACGTGGTGGGCGGCATCCCCTGGATCGAATACACGGCCGCGGCCGAGCAGGCGCACGTGGACGAGATCTTCAAGATCGCCCAGGAATACGACAAGCCGGTTTCGATGCTGGTGGACGACGCCGGCGACCCAGGGCTGCGCACGCTGGAGATGATGGCGGTGAAGACCATCGAGCAGGGATGGCAGGGCCGCTCGCTGGCCCACCACGCCCGCGCCATGGCGCTCTATCCCAAACCCTATCTGCAAAAAATCGCCGCGCTGCTCAAACAGGCCCAGATGGGCGTCGTGACCGACCCGCACACCGGCCCGCTCCATCTCCGCGTCCGGGAGCTGCTCGAAGAGGGCTGCCTGGTCTGCCTGGGGCAGGACGACATTTCCGACGCCTACTATCCATACGGCCGCAACAACATGCTCGAAGTGGCCTTCCTGGCCTCGCATCTGCTGTGGATGACGACCTCGGCCGAGATGGAGACCCTCTACGACATGGTCACGGTGGCCGCGGCGCGCGCGATGGGGTTGGGGGACGTCAGCTTGAAACCGGGCGCGCCAGCCGACCTGGTCATACTGGGCCAACCCAGCGTGTTGGAGGCGTTACGGCACCACGAGCGGCCAGCCTACGTGATCAGCCGCGGAAAGGTGATGCACGCCGCGTAAAATCGGCAGCCAGGCAAAACGGGAAGCGGAAACCTATTCTGTATCATACCGCACAGGTTACTACTCAGCCTTTGTAGCGATGTCATTCCCGCAAGCTTTTAGCGGGAATCCAGCGGCGCTGCCAGCGGGAACCTGGATGCCCGATAGAAGCATTCGGGCATGACGGCTGAGTAGTTACCCGCACAGACGATATATTGACGATTATGGTAACCTACTGTACACTATCTCACGTCGAAAGAGGACCGTTCAACTCAAGCATCTTCCAAGGAGGAGACCTGATGCGCAAGCAACTATCGAATCTCGCCATCCTGGTTGCGATCGTGGCATTGGTGACCGCCTGTGCTGCGCCCGCCACCTCACCTGCCGCGCCGGCCAAGTCCTATAAGTTGGCCGCCGTCTTCCCCGGCGTCATCACCGACGCCGACTACAACACCCTCGGCTACATCGCGGCCACCGCGGTGCAGTCGGATCTCGGTGTCAAGATGGCCTACTCGGAGAGTGTGGCCGTGCCCGACGTCGAGCGCGTGATGCGCGAGTACATCGACGCCGGCTACAACATCATCTGGACGCATGGTGGCCAGTTCATCAGCCAGACGAAGGGTCTGGCACAGCAGTTCACGGACGTCATCTTCATCGGTGAGACCGATGCCCCAGACCCCGAGGCGCCTGCAAACCTGTGGGTCATCGACCGCAACTTCCACACCGGCTTCTACGCGCTGGGCGTGCTGGCCGCCAAACAGACCAAATCCGGCAAGATCGGCTACCTGGGCGGGCAGACCCTCCCCTTCTCCTATGCGGAGGTCCACGCCATCGAACAGGCGATCAAGGATACCGGGTCAAGCGCGGTACTCAAGCCCGTCTGGGCCGGTGACTTCAACGATCCCACCAAGGCGCGCCAGATTACCGACGCGATGATCGCCGAAGGCTCGGACGTGATCATCGGCTCACTGAACCTGGGCATGTTCGGCCTGTTCGAGGCGGTCAAGGCTGGATCGGGTACCGTCCTGGTGACGGCCAAGTACACTGATAAGAGCTCGTACGCGCCAAACAACGTCATCACCTCTCTGCTCTACGACTTCGCCGGACCGCTCAAGGAGATCGTCACGAAGGTCCAGGCCGGCGAGAAGGGCGGCTACTACCCACTGGGCTTCGCCACCGGCGTGGCCCTGCAACTGCCGCTGAAGAACGTGCCGGCGGAGGTCAACGCCGCGGCTACGAAGGCCATTGACGACGTGAAGAGCGGGAAGATTCAGGTCGTCAAGGACAACACGCCGATCAAGTAGCTATACTCGGCACGGTTGCAAATTACGCTTTTCGGCGACTGTCATTCTGAGCGGGTTGGCCCCTAACCTCTCGCGACGGCGAGCATCCAGCGAAGAATCCGGCCTCGCAACGAGACCCTTCGGCTTTGCTCAGGGTGACAATGCGAAGGTATCAAGGCATCATGGACAACGCGACCGTCCTTGAGATGCGGGGAATGTGCAAGGCCTTCGACGGCCACCCGACGCTCGACCACGTCAACTTCCAACTGAACGGCGGCGAGATCCACGGGCTGCTCGGCGGCAACGGCGCTGGCAAGACCACGCTGATGAACGTCCTTTACGGCCTCTACCGCGCCGACGCGGGGGAGATCATCCTGCGCGGCCGGAAGGTGGAGATTCGCTCGCCCAAGGACGCCATCGGCCACAACATCGGCATGGTGCATCAGCACTTCCTGCAGATCGAGAGCTTCACCGTCGCCGAAAACATCGTGCCGGGCACCCCCATCAGGAGCAGGCTCAGCCTGGATCTGGGCGAGGCCGCCGGCCGAATCAGGTCCCTGGGCCAGCGATTCGGCCTGGAGGTCGATCCACAAGCCCGGATCGAGAACCTGATGATGGGCGCCCGGCAGCGCGTCGAGATTCTAAAAGCGCTCTACCGGGGCGCGCAAATCCTGATCCTGGACGAACCGACGACGAACCTCACCCCGCAAGAGGTGGAAACCCTCTTCCAAACCGTCAAGGCGATGGTGAAGGAGGGCATGAGCGTCGTTTTCATCACGCACAAGCTGCGCGAGGTGCTGAGCATCTGCGACCGGATCTCGGTGCTGCGGGACGGGAAGAACGTCCTCACCCTCGGCCGCAGCGAGGCCACAGAAGACGATTTCGTCCGGGGGATGGTCGGCGAGCAGCTCGATCTCAAGAAGAGCATCATCTTCTCCGGTCGCGCCGCGGCGAATGAGAGCGCCCCCCTGACCCCCCAATCCTCCGACTTCACTCTGGACAGGCCTGGGGGGGGCATTTCCCGCCAGATGCCGGTCTTGCAACTCGCCGGCCTGAGCGTGGTCAGCGAGGCGGGCGCGGCGCTGGTCAAGGACTGCTCCTTCCAGGTTCACGCGGGAGAGATCTTCGGCATCGCCGGGATTGCCGGCAATGGCCAACTGCCCCTGGCCGAGGCGTCGATGGCCATCCGGCCGGCCGCACATGGCCGCGCGACCGTGTTGGGGACCGACGTCGCCCAGGTGGGCACGGTCGGCCTGCTGGCCATGGGGGTCGCCTACATTCCCGAAGACCGGCTGGGGGATGGCTTCCTGCCGACCGCCAATGTGGCCCAGAACCTGATCCTGGGCGCCCATCGCGGCGCGCCCTACGCCCGCGGTGGCTTCCTGAACTGGCAGACCATCTTCCGCGCCGGCCGGGACCTGATCTCCGAGTACGGCATCCGGACATCCGGGCCGGGCGACGTGGGCGGCAACCTGTCGGGTGGCAACATCCAACGTGTGATGGTCGCCCGCGCCTTTGCCCGGCCGTCCAGGCTTCTGATCGCGCACAACCCCACCCGCGGCCTGGACATCGCCTCGATGGAGTTCGTCTACGGCAAGCTGCTCGA
>MNXL01000213.1:0-2400 GCA_001871755.1 Anaerolineae bacterium CG2_30_64_16 | reverse complement strand
TACGCTGCTGATCTCCGAAGACCTGGACGAGCTGCTGTTGCTGTGCGACCGCATCGGGGTGATCTATCGGGGCGAGCTGGTGGGCATCCTCGAACGGGAGTCGTTCGATCGGTATCGGATCGGGCAGATGATGAGCGGAGTGAGCAGCGGTGAGTGACTCAGCCCTGGCGCAGTCGCCGACACGATCTTTCGCGGCCGCGCTCACCGCCACAGGGCGGGCCGTTCTGCCGTACCTGCTGGCCATCGTCGCCGCGTTCGCGGCCGCAGGCATCTTCATTGCCGCGATGGGCTTCAACGTGCTGGAAGCCTATCGGACGATTCTGTTTACGTCTTTCCGCACGCCGAACGGCTTCGTGCAGACACTGTTGAAGTTCGTGCCGCTGCTGCTCCAAACGCTGGCATTCACCGTGCCGCTGGCGGCCGGCAAATTCAACATCGGCGGCGAAGGCCAGCTCATCGTCGGCGCGATCGGTGCGACCGCGACCGGCATCCTACTCAAGGACCTGCCCGCGCCCCTGCTGCTGCCGCTGGTGCTGATCGCGGGCGTGGCGTTCGGCGCGTTTTGGGGGCTGGTCCCGGGCTGGTTGCTCTATCGGTTCCGCGTCAACGAGATCCTGACCACGGTCCTGCTCAACTTCGTCTCGTTCAATCTGCTGAACTACATCGCCACCGAAGTGTGGAGCGACCCGGCCGCCGGCCACCCGACGACGGTACCCATCGGGGCTGGTGGGCACTTGCCGATGTTGATCGCCAACCCACCTCTGAATGCCGGCATCATCCTGGCGGTGCTCGTCGCCGCGGCCGTGTATGTCTATAGCAGTCGCACCGTGGGCGGCTACGAGCTGATCGCCACGGGCGCGAACCCCCGCGCCGCGCAGGTCTTCGGCATCGACGGCCGGAAGCTCAGCCTGCTGGCCCTGGTGCTGGGCGGCGCGCTGGGTGGCCTGTCAGGCTCCATCGAGGTGGCAGGGGTCCACCACCGGTTGATCGAGGGGATGCAGTCCAACTACTTGTTGTTGGGCATCATCATTGGGCTGATCGCCAAGGGCAACAACCTGGCGGCGCCGTTCGTGGCGTTTTTCATCGCGGTCCTGGAGGTAGGCGCCAGCGCCATGCAGCGGACCCTGATGATCCCGGGCGAGATGGTGTTCATCGTCGAGTCGTTGATCCTGTTGTTTGTGCTGCTCTCCGGTGTGATCAGAAGGCGCCAGGCATGAACCAGACCGAACTGCAATTCGTGACGTTCGCCAACCTCATCATGCTCACGATCGTGCCCTACGTGCTGGCCGCACAGGGCACCATGTTGGGCGGTCGGACGGGCATTTTCAACGTGGCCCAGGAAGGCATGATGCTGGTAGGGGCGTCGGTGGGCTTTTTGGGCAGCTACCTCTCCGGCAGCGTGGCGGTCGGCATACTATTAGCCATCATCAGCGGCGGCCTGTTCGGCCTGGCGTTGGCCTACTTCACCACGTCGCTCAAGATGAACCAGTTCGTCGTCGGGCTGGCGATCTTCTTCTTCTGCATCGGGCTGGCCAGCCTGCTCTACAAGGTCGTCATCGGCGTCACCCTCGCGCCGCCACTCGTCCCCACGCTCAAGGCCGTGCCGATCCCCGGCTTGAGCCGCATCCCGATCGTGGGCCAGATCCTTTTCAACCAAAACTGGCTGGTCTACTTCTCTGTTCTGCTTTCCGCCGCGCTCTACTATTTCCTCTATCAGACACGCGCCGGCCTGGAACTCCGTGCGGTGGGCGAGCAACCGAAGGCGGCCGATAGCCTGGGCGTGAGCGTGTCACGCATGCGGTACGTCACGACCATCGTCGGCGGGATGTTGATCGGGCTGGCCGGGGCCTACCTGCCGTTGATCTACACGGGAACCTTTACCGACGGCATGGTCAAGGGCCGCGGGTGGCTGGCCATCGCGCTCACCTTTTTCGGCGGCTGGAGCCCGCACCTGATCTTCTTCGGCGCGCTCTTCTTTGCCGGGGTCGAGGTGCTGGCGTTTGGCATGCAGGTCGGGGGCGGGGGCATCCCCTACCAGTTCCTGTTGATGCTGCCCTACCTGGCGACCATTCTGGTGATGATGTTCGCCTTCCGCCGGGTGCGCGCGCCGGCCGCCTTGGGGCAGAATTATGATCGGGAGAAGCGGACGTTGGCGTAACCGCAAGCTAGCCAGTTGCGCAACGGGCGGTTTTGGGCTATACTTAGGTCCTAACCAGTTAAATCCTTGCACGACAGACAAGAATCTTCTGATGGCATGTGCCTGGTTGGCGCCGGCTTGTCCGGGTTAGGGCTAAGGACTAAATCAATGTCATTAAGATAAGGGAACTAGCCCAGACCTGACAGGTTGTCGGGGTCACTTTTCAGCATACATCCACATCTGATGAGACCGAATCCGGCTTG
>MNXL01000265.1 GCA_001871755.1 Anaerolineae bacterium CG2_30_64_16 | reverse complement strand
AGGAATTAGGCAAATTGGATCCGTAACTTCGGGAGAAGGATCGCCACTGTAGGGTAAGGTTGACAAGCTTGACCAAGCCCGAAGTGGCCGCAGAGAAGTGGCCCTACCGACTGTTTACCAAAATCACAGGTCTCTGCAAACGCGCAAGCGGATGTATAGGGGCTGACGCCTGCCCAGTGCCGGAAGGTTAAAGGGAGAGGTTACCCTGAGCGCAAGCGAAGGGGAAGCTTTGAACTGAAGCCCCGGTGAACGGCGGCCGTAACTATAGACTGGACCGCTGTAGTTACGTTAATAAATCTGGCTATATGCTGGAAAACCCGGCGTATCCTCCGGTACTCGCTCCAATGGGAAGCAGTGACAATCCGTGAGGTGCGGGCAATCAGCAGGAAAGTCTCCCATAGGAGACCTCCACAGGAGGTGTTGCAATGGCTCTGAATGTTAAGAGCATCCTGCCTCACATCGGCTACTATCTGGCAGGGTTTGCAGATGGAGAAGGAAGCTTTAATGTTTCTTTCCGGCAACGCAAAGACTACCGGATTCCATGGAAAATCTCTCTTTGCTTCAACGTTTCGCAAAAAGATCGCGTCATCCTGGCGCTGTTCAAACAGCATCTGCAATGTGGGACGTTACGAGGGAGAGGGGATGGAGTCTGGTACTACGAAGTCAACAATCTGAACGCCATCTGTGAACATGTGATTCCGTTCTTTGAGCGGTTTCGGTTCCTGTCAGCGAAGAAGAAACGCGATTTTGCGAAGTTCAAGAAAATCGCCAACCTGATGCAGGAAGGACGACATCTTACAGGAGATGGAGTGCGTGAAATACTTCGTGTCAGAGCCGAGATGAACGATGGAGGGGTGGGGCGGCGCAAATACTCTGATGAAGAGATACTGAGCCGTTTCGCCCAGGGAGAATCCCCAGAGACCATACGCCAGACATCCGCTGAGTAGCAAGGAAACCGCCGATTCAGCGAGATGATGAGATGGTCCGATCTCTGTGGCGACACAGAGGGTCTAGACATCGGTCTAGACCGCGCGGACGGGGCATGGCCTCGTCGGTCGTGTAACATAAATGAACGGTCCTAAGGTGACTTTCGTTGCCCCCTTCTCTAGCGATGGAGAAGGTGCATCCGGCTATATGCTGGAATATCTGAGTATCCGGCGCTACTAGCGTTTTTAACGCAGTAACAATGCGGTCGGTGCAGACAACCAGCAGGAAAGGCCAGCACAAGTTGGCTTCCTCAGAGACTATACGCCGGACATCTGGTATAGTCATCAGATGAAGATATAGTCCGTACCCTATGGCGACATAGGGAGGTCGGCAGAAATGACCGACCCGCTACACAAGTAGCGGTAACAGAGTAGAGCGAAATTCCTTGTCGGGTAAGTAAATTGCCCGTACCGGCTGGTAACGGTGAAGCCCGACCTCGTTGCGGTGCGCAAGGGCACCGTGCCAAAGAGGGGGTAATACCGTGGGAAGTCGTCCTGAGTGAAGCGAAGGACTGACCCCGTAACGACTGAATCCGCATCAAGCGGATGAGACAGTGGTCACTGCTTTATGGCAAATCTACGACCTCTGTCATACGCCGGTGTCTCTCCCGGAGAGTGTGCCGATGGATGTTAAGTCTTATCTTACCGGGTATGCCGATGGTGAAGGATGCTTCTGCGTTTCCATCAATCGAAGCCAACGTCATCGGTTTGGCTGGGAAATTCGACCGAGCTTCTCGGTTAGCCAAAACCGTGACCGGGCTGAGGTGTTGGAGATGCTGAAAGCATACTTTGGTTGTGGCACTATTCGGCCAGATAGGTCTGATAAAACTCTCAAGTACGAAGTTCGAAGTCTTGACGATTTGATTGAGAGGGTTATTCGCCACTTTGAGGAAAACCCTTTTCTCTCTGGGAAGCGCCGTGATTTTGAGAAATTTGCCCGTATTTGCCGTACGATGCACGTCGGGCAACATCTTATCAAAGACGGCTTCAACCAGATCGTTGACCTGGCTTTTGAGATGAACCCATCAGGCATCAGGAAGTACTCCAAGAAAGAGATAAAGATATAGTCTGCGCCCGTAGTAATACGGGAAGCACGCGAAGTTCCGACCCGCACGAATGGCGTAACGAGTGGGGCACTGTCTCGACGAAGGACCCGGTGAAATTGAAATAGGCGTGAAGATGCGTCTTACCCGCAGCAGGACAAAAAGACCCCGTGGAGCTTTACTGCAGCCTGGTATTGTGTTAGGGCTGGATCTGTGTAGGATAGCTGGGAGACTGGGAAACTGGGGCGCTAGCCTCGGTGGAGTCGCCGTTGGAATACCAGCCTGATTCAGTTTTGACCCTAACCTGCGTCCGTGATCCGGCGTGGGGACAGTGCCAGGTGGGCAGTTTGACTGGGGCGGTCGCCTCCCAAAAGGTAACGGAGGCGCCCAAAGGTTCCCTCAGGCTGAATGGAAACCAGCCGTAGAGTGTAAAGGCATAAGGGAGCTTGACTGCAAGACCCACAAGTCGAGCAGAGACGAAAGTCGGGCTTAGTGATCCCACGGTTCCGAGTGGAAGGGCCGTGGCTTAACGGACAAAAGCTACCCCGGGGATAACAGGCTGGTGGCGCCCAAGAGTTCATATCGACGGCGCCGCTCGGCACCTCGATGTCGGCTCGTCGCATCCTGGGGGGGAAGTACCTCCCAAGGGTTGGGCTGTTCGCCCATTAAAGCGGTACGCGAGCTGGGTTCAGACCGTCGTGAGACAGGTCGGTCTCTATCCGCTGTGGGCGTAGGGGATTTGAGAGGAGCTGCTCCTAGTACGAGAGGACCGGAGTGGACCGACCGCTGGTGTGCCAGTTGTTCCGCCAGGAGCATCGCTGGGTAGCTAAGTCGGGCAGGGATAACCGCTGAAAGCATCTAAGTGGGAAGCTCGCCTCAAGATAAGATCCCCCATCCCGTGAAGGGAGTAAGTGCACTGGAAGACTACCAGTTTGATAGGCGGCAGGTGTACGCACAGTAATGTGTTCAGCCAAGCCGTACTAATGCACGAGGGCTTAATTCACGCGAGATTGCAGTGCTTGATGCTGGAAACTTGGAGCTGAAACCTTAATGTCAGGCGCCAGCTCCCAGTGTCCAGTTTCCAGTCTATTCCGTTCAGTTGTTAGGGCGCCAACAGTGTGCAGTACTTTAAATCTGAAAAAGAAGCTCTGTTGGTGACATTAGCGAAGGGGGTACACCCAGTCCCATCCCGAACCTGGCAGTTAAGCCCTTCTGCGCCGATGGTAGTTGGGGCGCAAGCCTCTGCGAGAGTAGGTCATTGCCAACGGAGCTCTTTTTATTTAACTATTCGCCGCAACCGGACCCTACACCGGTTGCGGCTTTGCGTTGCGAGAGGTTCTGTGCTAGAATCTCCAATGTTGATCTGGTGGAGATAGCGTCTGGCTCATGATGGTTGAACAACCTCCTTCTACAAAGATATCGCAGGATGACCAAGGGATGGCGCGTTGTTACGGGCTAGCCTTGGTCCTTTTTGTGTTAACGAGGTGGACATGCGGCTGACGGCGGTCATCCTGGCGGCCGGCCAGGGCACACGCATGAAATCAACGACCCCCAAAGTGCTACATCCGTTGGCCGGCCAGCCGTTGGTGAGTTATGCGGTAGATGCGGCGACCAGGGTGACCGGCGTGGCGCCGGTGTTGGTGGTTGGCCACGGCGGCGATCAGGTGCGCGAGGCGCTGGGTGACCGCGCACGCTATGTAACCCAGGCCGAGCAGTTGGGCACCGGCCATGCCGTCCTGCAGGCGCGGACGCTGTTGGCGGGTGAGGCGGACGCGGTGTTGGTGACATATGCCGACATGCCGTTGGTGACCGAGAGCACCCTGCAGAAGATGGTCGCCGGCTACCAGCATGACGGCGTGATGAGCTTCTTGACAGTGATCGCCCAGGATCCACGCGGGTTTGGCCGCGTGGTGCGCGATGACACGGGTCAGCCGCAGCGTGTGGTGGAGGAGAGCAGTTGCACGCCGGAGCAGCTCAGCATTCGGGAGCTGAATGCCGGCGTCTATTGCTTTAATGCCGATTGGCTGTGGGAAAACCTGGCCAAGCTATCGCCCAGCCCGAAAGGCGAATACTACCTGACGGATATGGTTGGGTTGGCGGTCAGCCAGGGACATCCGGCAACCGCCATCCAAACCACCGATGCGTCTGAGCTGATCGGCATCAATACGCGTGTCCACCTGGCCGAGGCCGAGGCGGTGATCCGGGCACGCATCAATCGGCGTTGGATGGAAGCTGGTGTCACGCTGCTTGATCCTGTCACGACTTACATCGAGTCGACGGTAACGATTGCCCCCGACACGATCATTTTGCCCAATACGCACTTGCGCGGCCGCACGACCATCGGCTCGCACTGCCGCATCGGACCCAATACCGTGCTCGAGGATAGCCAAATCGGGAGCAACTGTTTGGTCACGATGTCTGTGCTCGAAGGCGCAGTGATGGAGGATGACGCGAACATCGGCCCATTCGGCCATCTGCGCAAAGGGGCCAGGCTGTGCCGCGGCGCGCACATGGGCAATTTCGGCGAGATGAAGAACGCGACGCTGGGGCCGGGCGGCAAAATGGGACATTTTAGCTATCTGGGGGATGCCCAGATCGGCGCAAACGTGAACATCGGCGCGGGGACCATCACCTGCAATTTCGATGGGGTGCACAAAAACGTTACGGTGATCGAAGACGACGTGTTCATCGGCAGTGACTCGATGCTGGTGGCGCCGGTGCATATCGGCCGGGGCGCCAAGACGGGCGCGGGGTCGGTGGTGACGCACGATGTGCCAGCCGGGGCAGTGGTTTATGGCGTACCGGCGCGGCCAAAGCGGCCGGCCGGTGAGGAATAGTCCTTGGGGTATCCTCTCAAAAAGGCGGGGACAAATCTGCTCAAGCCGAGTCCGTGACTCGGTGGACGAGCGGCGGATCACGGATCCGCCTTGAGCTGCCCCGGACTATTGAGAGGATACTCCTTGGGTATGGCCGGCGGCGGCAAACCAGAGATCGTCAGGCGTTTTCGATAGCGCTCGCCGTCTGTGGTTGGGAGCAATGTCTTGGACGTAGACAGTTGGATACTTGGCGGGCTGCTGGTGGTGGGTTTGACCCTGGCAGCTTTTGCGGCCGCGGCAGAGATGGCGCTGGCATCGGTCAGCCGGCTCCAGTTGCGGCAATCCCTGGGGGTTAAACGGTCGCGAGCCCGGGCGGCCGAAGCGCTGCTGAGTGAGCCGGCGCGCTTCCTGTCGACCTTGTTGGTACTGAAGCTCACCGGGTTTGTGGTCGTCGTGGGGGCGGCCACGTTGTTGATCCAGCGCCTGGGCGGGGATGAGATGGTCGTTTGGGGGTTGGTGGCTACGGGCCTGCTGCTCATCGCCTCACAGCTTCTGCCGCGCGCCTGGACGGTCGGCCGTCAGGAACGGGTCGCCCTGCGCCTGGCCCCGCTCGTCCGCTTCCTGACTGTGGCTCTCACCCCCGTCACCGCAGTGATGCGCCAGATCGGACACGATGCCATCCCCGATGGGACCGCGACCGAGAGCATCTTCCTCAGTGAGGATGGGCTGCGCTTCCTGCTCAACGTGACGGAAGAAGAGACGACCATCGAGGACGACGAGAAGGAAATGATCGCGTCGATCTTCGAATTTGGCGAGACCCTGGTGCGCGAGGTGATGGTGCCGCGCATCGACGTGGTGGCCGTACCCGTGGACATGCCCATGCGCGTCGCGCTGGATATCATCCTCAAGGCCGGGCATTCGCGCATCCCCGTGTACAGTAACTCGATCGACAACGTGGTGGGTATCCTTTACGCCAAGGATCTTTTGCGCTATCTGAGCGATGGCCGCACCGATGTCCCGCTCGACAAGATCTTGCGCTCAGCTTACTTCATTCCTGAGTCGAAGAAGGTGGATGAGCTGCTGCAGGAGCTACAGCAGCGTAAGGTCCACGTGGCGGTGGTGGTGGATGAGTACGGCGGCACGGCCGGGCTGGTCACTATCGAAGATCTGCTCGAAGAGATTGTCGGTGAGATTCAGGATGAGTACGACGTTGAGGAGCCGACGGTCGAAGAAGTGAGCGAGCACGAGTACCTGTTCGACGCCCGGGTGGACCTGGACGAAGTCAACAAGCTGGTGGGCGTCGAGCTGCCAGCCGAGGGCGGTGACACGCTGGGTGGGTTTATCTACAGCCAACTGGGCAAGGTGCCGGCTGTCGGTGACTGCATCGAGTTCGGGCGGGTGACGATCGAGGTCCTGTCGGTGGCGGGTCGGCGCATCAAGCAGGTGCGCGCCACCGTCGCGCCGACCGAGGGTTGGGGGGCATCCGCGGTGGCAGAGAGCGCCTCCGGGGTTGGCCCGGCCTTTGTGGCGTTCCTGGGCATGTTGCATTGAACGGGTCAACGAGTCAACGCTCGAGCGAGGCAGCGAATGGGGGGGCTGTGACTGAGGCTGAGATTCGAAAACTGGTTGCGGCGGCGATGACGGCGCAGCAACAAGCCTACGCGCCCTATTCAGGTTTTGCGGTGGGCGCGGCGTTGCTCGGCGCAGACGGGCGGACCTACACGGGCTGTAACGTGGAGAATGCGTCCTACGGACTCAGCATCTGCGCCGAGCGAAACGCACTGTTTCATGCCATCGCGGAAGGTCAGCGCGAGTTCGAGGCTGTCGCGGTGGTGACAGAAAATGGTGTGACCCCGTGCGGCGCGTGCCGGCAGGTGTTGGTCGAGTTCAACCCGAAAATGACCGTGATCGTGGCCGATACGGCGGGCAACCGACGGGTTTACAATCTCGGCGACCTGCTGCTGGACGCGTTCGGGCCGGAGCAACTGGACAGCACGAAAGACGTGAAACGAAAAACGTAAGACGAAAGGCGTGTCCATCACTGCTTTTCTGAGAGAAGCCGCGTGGCAGCGCGGCTTTTGTGTGTCAGGGCATGGCGAGCGGACGGGGTGTTTGCTGCCCCTTAGTCGGGGTGGTATAATCGCGTCGGTGCAGAGACCGGTCTCGATTGTGTGTTGAACGCGAAATGTAAAACGTGATGCGTAAAACGTGAAGTGGGCAGGTGTTGGAGATCAAGTTTTGCGTTTCACGTTTTGCGGTTGTGGTGGAATGAGCTACATGAACCCCGGAACCGACCGTCGTCAACGCCTTTACCGCCTCTCGGCTATCGTGTTGAAACGCCGCGACATGGGCGAAGCCGACCGCCTGTTGACGGTGCTGACGCGCGATCGGGGCAAGTTGACGCTGGTTGCCAAAGGGGTGCGCAAGTCGGCCAGCCGCAAAGCCGGACACGTCGAGCCGTTCACTCACGTCGAATTGTTGGTGGCCAGAGGCAAAAGTCTGGATTTGATCACCCAGGCCGAGACGACCGCGGCGCATCGCCGACTGCGCGAGGATCTACTGCTCAGCACGTGGGGCTACTACGCCGCGGAACTGGCCGACGCCTTCACCCAGGACGGTGATCCCAACGAGCTGCTGTTCGACCTGCTGCTGGAGACACTGGGCCGGTTGGACCAGGGCGCTGAGCCCGCGCTGGCGGCGCGCTACTACGAGCTGCATTTGCTGTCGTTGGTTGGTTATCAGCCGCAGCTCTTTCGCTGTGTGCAATGTGGCGAATTGTTGGAGCCGGAGACCAACTTCTTCAGCCTGGCCCGGGGTGGCGCGCTGTGTCCGAAGCACGGCGCAAACGAGGCGGGCACGATGGTCTTGTCCTTGCCGGCCTTTAAGGTGCTCCGTTTCTTGCAAAGCCGGTCTTGGGAGCAAGTGGCCCAGTTGCGGCTGAGCCCGGCCGTGGGCGGACAGGTCGAGAGCCTGCTGGCGCGCTACATCGTCTATCACCTGGAGCGTAACGTGCGGTCGGTGGCATTTCTGTACCGATTGCAGCAGGAGCTGGCCATGGCTGCGAGATCGGACGTGGACCCTAACCCGGACAAGCCGGAACCAAGAAGGTGACAACCTGGCCCACAAAATTCTTGCACAAAAAGCAAGGATCTCGTGGGTTAGGCCCTATCGAGTGAGCGCGACCGATGATCCGCAGTACTGCTGCGTTCGCTTTGTGATCTTGTCAAGAGACTGGCAAGCGTTATGCAAATTCGCGAATACCAACAATGGCTGGAGGCCTGGGACAAAGCACGCGGGTGGGATCGGGTGGCGCCGGCTCACACGCTGATCCATGCGCTGGAGGAGTTGGGCGAGGTCGCCCGGCTGATGTTGCAGAGGGAAGGCTACAAGCCAGTCGACAGCCAGGAGCAGTTGCACGCCGAGTTGGAAGAAGAGCTCTCGGATGTGTTTGTGTTCCTGTTCAAGCTGGCGTATCAGACCGGCGTGGACGTGGAGGCGGCGCTGACGCGCGGCCAGGCCAAGGCCGACGGGCGGTATCCTGATCTGGACCAGGCCAACGCCGAGCTGGCACGCTATCACGCCCGGCAGGCGGAGGCGCTGGCGCAGTTGGTGGGACAGCATGAGCATCAAATCGGCACATGAACCGGAGGCTGAAGTCATGAGCGCGGCCGAAGTATGGGATGACGCGCAACGGATCGCGGCTGTGTTGCGACAGAACTTACTCAGGGCCGAGCCGATCGTGAGACTGCCGATTCCATTTTCGGCTTTTCTGTTTGCATTGGATGGCTTAAGCCGCGATGAGCTGATGCTGTTGCGCCAACGGGTCGAAGAGCGGCTGGCAGCTTGACAATATTTGTGCAAATGATAGTGCCTAACCCCCGAAATTCCTGTTTTTTGTGTAAGGATTTTGGGAGTGGCGGCTGTCGGCTTTTTGGTTCTGGCTTGTAAGCGCAGCGGCCTTGTCCGGGTTAGGGCCTAACCCACGAGATCCTTGCTTTTTGTGCAAGAATTTTGTGGGCCAGGTTGGCGCCTTCTTGGTTCTGGCTTGTAAGCGCAGCGGCCTTGTCCGGGTTAGGAGATATGCTCACGATGGGTTCCAAACCTCTGTCCTTCCAAGACGTCATCATGCGGCTCGAGCGATATTGGGCCGACCACGGCTGTCTGATCTGGCAGCCGTACAGCGAGAAGGTCGGCGCGGGCACGGCCAATCCAGCCACGATCCTGCGCGTCCTGGGGCCGGAGCCCTGGAACGTGGCCTACGTCGAGCCAAGCTATCGCCCGGACGACGGCCGCTACGCGGAAAATCCCAACCGGATGCAAATGCACACGCAGTACCAGGTGATCCTGAAACCCGCGCCCGAGAACTCGCAGGAGTTGTATCTGGGCAGCCTGGCGGCCATCGGCATCGACCGGGATCAGCACGATATCCGGTTTGTGGAGGACAACTGGGCGTCACCCGCGTTGGGCGCGTGGGGGCTGGGCTGGGAGGTGTGGCTGGATGGCATGGAGATCACCCAGTACACTTATTTCCAGCAGGCCGGCGGCATCCCGCTCGACCCGGCGCCGGTGGAATACACTTACGGCCTGGAACGGATTGTGATGTACTTGCAGCGTGTCAAAGAGGTGTGGCAGATCGACTGGGACGGCCGGCGGACTTACGGCGACCTGTTGCGCCTGCCCGAGATCGAGCACTGCACCTACGACTTCCAGGTCGCGGATGTGGGCCGCTTGAAGCAGATGTACGATATCTTCGAGGCTGAGGCCCGGAACGCGTTGGCCCACAAGCTGGTGATCCCCGCGCACGATTACGTCCTGCGCTGTTCTCACACCTTCAACCTGCTGGACGCGCGTGGGGCCATCGGCGTCACTGAACGCGCACACTACTTCGCCCGGATGCGTGATCTGGCGCGCGAGATATCGCTGGCCTACGTCGAGCAGCGGCAGCGGGAGGAGTATCCCTGGCTCGAGGAGTCAAGAGTCAGGAGTCAGGAATCAGGCAATTGGCAGACCCAGGGCAGGATGGCGACGAGTTTTCCAGTCCCTGTTTCCCAGTCCCCCAGCTCCTACCTCCTCGAGATTGGCGCCGAGGAGTTGCCGGCCCACGACGTGGTGGACGCGATCGAGCAACTCAAGGTCGCGGCGCCGAAGATGCTGGACGATCTGCGGCTGGCGCACGGTGCGGTCACCGTGACCGGCACCCCGCGGCGGCTGGTGGTGATGGTGGAGGCGTTGGCCTCGCGGCAGACCGACGAGAAGACGCTGGTCAAAGGACCGCCGGCCGAGCGGGCGTTCGAGCCCGACGGCGCCCCCACCCGGGCCGCGATCGGTTTTGCCGCCAAACAAGGGGTGGCGATCGATCAGCTCGAAATCCGCGCAGAGGGCGGCGGCCGCTACGTGTACGCTGTGGTGCGGAAAACCGGCCGCCCGACCCTTGAGGTGTTGGCCGAGGCGCTGCCAGGGCTGGTCTCGGGGATCCGGTTCGGCAAGACGATGCGCTGGAACGCGTCCGGGGTGGCCTTCTCGCGGCCTGTCCGCTGGCTGGTCTCGCTGTTGGGCGAGGCGATTGCGCCGTTTGAGTATGCGGGCTTGACCGCCGGCCGGACGACGCACGGGCCGCGCGCGGCCGGCTCACCCGCGCTGGACGTGGTCAGCGCTGACGCCTACTTGCCTCTGTTGGCCGAGAACCACATCATCGTGGACCGTGACGCGCGCCGTGCTGAGATCGCCCGCCAGGTGACCGCGCTGGCCGCGGAGGTGGGCGGCTTCGTACCCGACGAGCCCGATCTGTTGGATGAGGTCACCGATCTGGTCGAGCAGCCGACGGCCGTCCGGGGCAGCTTCGCCGACGACTACCTGCGCCTGCCCAAAGAAGTCCTGATTACGGTGATGAAGAAGCACCAGCGCTACTTTCCGGTAGTTGGTAAATTGGGGGATGGTAAATTGGGGGATGGTAAATTGGGGGATGGTAAATTGGGGGATGGTAAATTGGTAAATTGGGAGCCGGAAACCCAATCTACCAACCTACCAATCTACCAATCTACCAATCTACCAACTTACCAATCTACCAATCTACTGCCGTACTTCATCACCGTGCGCAACGGCGGCGTCGAGTATCTGGACGTGGTGCGGGCCGGCAACGAAGGCGTGCTCCAGGCGCGCTACGCCGACGCGGCCTATTTCTTCCGGGCTGACACCGCCCGCCCGCTGGAGAACTTCACCCCGCGGCTGGTCACGCTCACCTTTCAGGAGAAGCTCGGTTCGATGTTGGACAAAGTGCACCGGGTCGAAGGGGTGGCGCCGGCGCTGGCCGATCAACTCGGCCTGGACGACGGCGACCGGGTCGTTGCCCAGCGCGCCGCGGCGCTCTTCAAGAGCGATCTGGCAACTCAGATGGTCGTCGAGTTGACCTCACTCCAGGGCATCATGGGCCGCGAATACGCCCGCCTCTCCGGCGAGCCGGACGCGGTGGCGGTCGCCATCTACGAGCACTATCTCCCGCGCTTCCAGGGAGACGCGCTGCCGGCCACCCGCCCCGGCTTGCTTCTGGGGATTGCCAACCGGCTCGACTCCCTGGTGGGGCTGTTCGCGGTGGGCCTTGCGCCGACCAGCACGGCCGACCCGTTCGGGCTGCGCCGCGACGCCCTGGGCCTGGTTGGCGCGCTGGTTGGCTGCGAGCAGTCGTTTGATTTGCGGCCGGCGCTCCAGGCGGTTGCCGGTCGGATGCCAGTGCCTGTCAACGAGGCGGTGTTGACCGACGTGCTCACCTTTGTCCGGGACCGGCTCTACGGGTGGCTGCGGGACCAGGACCTGCCGCACGACGTCGTGACCGCGGTGTTGGCCGAACAGGCATTTGATCCGTACCGTGCGGCTCTCGCTGCCCGGGATCTTGCCGCGCTGACCCGGGCGGCCGACTGGCCCGAGGTGCTGACCGCGTATGCGCGCTGCAAGCGCATCGTGCGCGGAGTAGCCGAAACCTATCCCCTCGCGCCGCAGGTTTACACGGAGGAAGCAACGCGCGCGCTGCACGCGGTGTGGGAGGCGGCGAATGGGCGAATGGGCGAAGCGGCGACAGGCGAATCGGTGGCGGTGTTGGGCACGGTCCTGCGCGATTTGCAAGGGCCGATCAATCGCTTCTTCACGGACGTGCTGGTGATGGCGGAGGAGCCCACGGTGCGCGCGGCGCGGCTGGCATTGGTGCAGCGGATCGCCGCATTGCCGGATGGCATCGCGGATTTAAGTCAGTTACAGGGGTTCTGATTGGGGAAAATCGAATGGGGAGTGCTCGTGATGAAACTTGATCGTATTACAATCAATCCGGCCCGGATGAACGGGCAGCCTTGCATCCGCAACCTGCGACTGACCGTCAAGCGTGTCGTTGAGTTGCTGGCCCTCTATCCGGATCGCGGGGAACTGGTTCGGGAGTACCCGGAACTCGATGAGGAGGACATTCGACAGGCCCTGGCCTATGTAGCCACGTATCTCGATGATCGCATTGTAGAGTTGACCATGCAATATGAAGCTGTTGCTTGACCAGGGTCTCCCCAGAACAGCCGCCAGCCTCTTGCGCCAGGCGGGCATAGATGCGGTGCATGTCGGTGAGATTGGCTTTTCATCCGCATCCGATGCAGAAATCCTCGATCGGGGGAGAGAGGAGGGTTGTGTCATCGTGACCCTCGATGCCGACTTTCATGCCCTGTTGGCGCTATCGCGCGCGATGGCTCCTTCGGTCATCCGTATCCGCATCGAAGGTCTGCGCGCTGCAGCGCTGACCAGCTTGCTGCAGGTTGTGCTTCGACTCTGGGGCGAAGAACTGGAAAGAGGGGCGGTGGCTACAGTGCAGGAAGAACGGATTCGGATTCGTCGGTTGCCCTTGTTGTCCGATTAGGTCCTAACCAGTTGAATTCTTGCACGACAGGCGAGAATCCTCTGATGGCATGTGCCTGTTTGGTTCCGGCTTGTAAGCGCAGCGGCCTTGTCCGGGTTAGGGCCTAACCAGTTAGATCCTTGCACGACAGATGAGAATTTTCTGATGGCATTTGCCTGGTTGGCTCTGGCTTGTCCAGGTTAGGGATGATAGCGAATCAGCGGTTCTCAGGAACGACTGTTGGGCTGCTC